>NZ_JBGMEK010000093.1:0-14147 GCF_041447265.1 Microbulbifer epialgicus | reverse complement strand
GGACTCGAACCCGCGACCTCCGGCGTGACAGGCCGGCATTCTAACCAACTGAACTACCGGTCCTCGGTAGTAAACTTCCCAATGGAAGTTTGGTGGGTGGTACAGGGGTCGAACCTGTGACCTACGGCTTGTAAGGCCGTCGCTCTCCCAACTGAGCTAACCACCCGATGCTCTTTTTGGTAAGGGCCTTGCCCCTTGAGCGAGGCGCATATTACCGGACTGAATTTCCCTGTCAACAATTTTCACGCCAAAAATTATGATTACTGATCTGGTGCACCTCCTGTTGGAAGATAGACTGGCGCGCTCCGCACTTCAGCCTCATCCGCACTGACCTCCTGCAAAACTTTACCCTGCCGATAGTCGGGGTCAATCAGGTGGCCGGCTATCTTCACTGGAATTTCCTTGGGAATTAATTGATCCCTTGGACGCGCCAAATCCTGCTCATTGTAATTACACACGCCAGTTGGAAATATGCGCTGTAAATCATCAATACGCCCCGTTATTTCCTCAGTGTGTGGACCATACAAACCTTTTGCCAAAGCCCGCTCAATCGGCTGCAAGGCACACTTGAAAATATCATCGGTGATTGGCGCTCCAGCCACTTGCCTTGCAGTACTGTGAATAGGATATTCACGCATACACTTCCCTGAAGGCCTTCCGTTCCAATCCCCATTCCATACATCGGGACCAGCCGCCAATACATTACCCTCCCGATCAAAACAGCGGTCATTAGCATCTTCCGGCCTGTTTTCTACAACCCCTTTGCCTGGATGAGCAACGATGTTCTGTATCCAGCGATCAATAATATCAAGTGCTTCATCCAAGGGGTTGTAATCCTTATGGCTCATCCAGATTAACTGATTTTCTGCATGGCCACGCGCGCGCCGGATTCGTTCACGGGCAGAAAAAGACGCTGAGCTATGGTGCATATCGGGCTCTTTATCCAGATAGTGGCGCATATCTACTATAGGAATCTCCACATCCCCGAGAAAAACATGGCCTGACCGATAAATTCCATTGATCGCCTCCATACTGGCGCGACTGCGTCTTGCCGGACTCTCAATCGTGCCTACGTTCAAATTCTGCTCACTCCATACAGAGAGGCTCACTGGCAACAAGCCACCATTCAAGAACCACAGTTTTTCATCGCTCTGGTCCTCCTGCGCCTTCCAACCACCAACCGATGCATTGACTTTCAAAAAGGTATCAATGCTGATATTGCCCTCAACCAATGCTTTCAGCCCATACTGAACACCTTCATTATCCCAGGTGGAATTGGCATATCCATTTTCTCCCGCCCCATAAAACTGACGCAGGTTTTCCCAATGGGTCCAATGCACCTTGCCCACCACATCTTCAGAGAAACTTTTAAAAAAGTGCACAAAATTGGGGTTGTTCACCAAGGGCACCAGTCCGCGCCAACCTTCTACACATTCGGTAGCACCACGGGCCCGGCTTCTATAGCGACTGTCAAATAAGCCCGCCGCCATACTTATCAACCTAAAACGGCTACTCACCTCAGAGTTTGCCGAGAGCCCCTGGATAATCGAGCGTTCTTCCGCGTCTCGCCAGCGAGTATTGTCAACATCCTGAACATCAAAGAAGTATTCCAGTGGCTCACAATCGAACGCATAGATTGTCTGAGTGACCATATCTGGATAGGAGTAAAGGGGTATGGCTGCGTCTAGCAGCCCCGGTGCATTTTGAGCGAATAAATACTGCTGAATTGCCCCACCAGACCCGCCAATACCAACTGTATACATGGGCTCACCATAGAGAGCCTCAAACTGCTTCTTTAATCGACGCGCAGTATCTTCCGCCAGCCAGATATTGTAGTGATTTCTGGTTTGGTTCGCTGTTGAATAGATAATGGCATATCCACGCGCCAGCTGATCCATACGCCGCCGGGTAACATCCCCCTTATTCATATTTCCCTGACGCGACCCAATGCCGACACCACCTCTAAATTGATAGATCAAGCGGCGATTCCAATTACTATCATTCGGCTTCTCTGCAGTTTCCCCCTCCCCTCTTAAAGCTGCAATTGCATAGAAATGGCGATTGATGGTGCCAGTCTCAACACGAACAATGAAATCCACTTGGCGGCCGTTTACGGTCGCCTTGTCGATATCATTTCGGGCCTCGAACAAATAGTGGAATTGCCCATCAATTGTACTGCGATAAAAATAGGTGACCTCTGTTGCATGACTGCAATCCCGGCTGTAGCCAATCACCTCTTTCGTCCTTTCACCCTTATCATCCACGGCAAAAACTGGCACCCCTTCCTTCACTTGGTTATCTACCAGCGGCTGCTTTTTAGTGATGGCATTCTTACCGCAGAAGAAAGGATATTTGGATGGGCCGGTAAATAAGGTTTCTACGGGCCCCACCTCTCCAATTGAGATGGGAAATGGGAAATATTCCGGCGGGCGTGACATCATCCTTGGATGAGGTCCAGTATACGCCGGAGCTGGATCGTAACTCAGTGAGCCACCAGGAACTCCTAGCACTGGGGCAACTGCTTTTCCATGCACTTTTGGCAGCTTCTCATATGCAACCCAGGCGACTGCGCAGAGCACAGCCAGCAACACCAAGAAAAAAGCAGAGAGAAACCAGGCTCCCCTTGTCGACATAAGCGCCTCCACAGCTGCCAAATTCTTCAACTGGTACAAGTTGAGTATATGAAGGGATAAGGAGCGTAACCGTCAGTTGGCGCCGGGAAGGACTTCTAGGAAGTACACACTAGGAAAAGGAAGCAAACAAAAGCTGAATTGAAAATAAAAAAGGGAAGCCAGGAGGGCTTCCCTTACTAGGTCAAGCTAAGCGTAACTCAGTCCTTAGCAATGATTCCCTTCTCTTGTAAAGTCGAAATAATTGCTGCTACTTCCTGCTCCACAGTCATCTCAGCAGTATTGAAGTGCAATTCAGGGGAAACTGGGGCCTCATAAGGATCGTCAATGCCAGTAAAACCTTTAATTTCACCCGCACGTGCCTTCTTGTACAGCCCCTTTGGGTCGCGAGATTCCGCTTCTTCCAGCGGGCAATCTACGAAGACTTCCATATATGGCAGACCACCGGTCTCGTGTATCTTTCTGACCATATCGCGGTCTTCACGGTAAGGACTGATAAAGCTGCTAAGCACCACAATACCGGTATCCGCAAACAGTTTGGAAATCTCCCCTACGCGGCGGATATTTTCTTGACGATCTTCAGCAGAAAAACCAAGGTTGGAGTTGATACCCAGCCGGATATTGTCGCCATCCAGACGGTAGCTCAAGATACCACGAGCAGCCAGAGCCTTCTCTACTGCCACAGCTACAGTGCTCTTTCCAGAGCCGGATAGGCCTGTGAACCAAAGAGTCACCCCCTTGTGGCCGAGAATGCTCGCCCTGTTCTCACGGGTCACATCCCCCTCATGCCAATGAACATTGGTCGCCTTGCGTTCAACTGTAGTCGTCACCGATCACTCCAAGATTTCAAATACCATTCCAATTGGGCCTACCGGGATATCTACAACATAAGTACCACTTCACCCGGAAAGCCTGGACGCCAATTATCAAGTATTTGAACAGCAAGCGTAAAGGCTAGCCTTATAGCATATTGAGCAGCCTCCCCGCCCTAGCCGCATAAGAAGCTTTAAAATCCTCCCCCTGTTCGTCCCTTTAAAATAGAAATCTGAACTAAGCCAAGTCGAATTTTTGGGGAAATATCCTGAAACAGTATCTATAAAATGAATCCCCCTTAAACGCCCCGCGTCGGCTAGACTTTCTCTCGCCCGATGATCGACAGTAGCCTTTGACGCATGAAAGGGAGGCAATATGGGCCGAATAGCTATCCTTTGTGGCGACTTTACTGAGGATTACGAACTGGCCGTGCCATTTCACTGCCTGAAGATGCTGGGGCACGATGTCATCACCACGAGCCCCGGCAAAGTCGATGGCCAATACATCACCACCTGTATTCATGACTTCAATGAGCGCTACCAAGCAATCACTGAGTGGGAGGGGCATCGTTTCCGGGTTGATATTGCGCTAAATGGCCCGGCCTATATGCATGGCTGCGTGACATCCAAATGGTACTTAAGCAGCGGGGCTTTAGGGTGAAGCACCTTAACTGGGTTCATTCAGGGTAAAATTGAATACTACTGGGTCAGTAGCAAAGAATACCCTGTCCTCGGGACTCGCTGTGAATACATCCCTGTAAGCTCGTAATCGATATCCATGCCTCATACGGTCCCGTGCGCAGGGTATTCTTTCCTTTCCCCTTTTTTGTAAGTCTGGTGAACTTATCCTTTCAGCTTTGAATTGGTTTTTACCAAAGTAACGACAAACCAGCTTCGCCTCAGCGGAATAGCCGCTTAAGGCCAATGAGACTCGTGGAGTTTTGGGCACAAAAAACCGGCCTAAGGGCCGGTTTCAAATT
The DNA here is from genome assembly GCF_041447265.1 of Microbulbifer epialgicus. Classification (NCBI taxonomy): domain Bacteria; kingdom Pseudomonadati; phylum Pseudomonadota; class Gammaproteobacteria; order Cellvibrionales; family Microbulbiferaceae; genus Microbulbifer; species Microbulbifer epialgicus. The sequence continues at coordinate 9,725 of NZ_JBGMEK010000093.1, read as the reverse complement.
TCTTTGCCCGAAATAGTTCCGAGCAGATCAGGAGTGAAAAACCTAACGCTCTCCTGCATCCACTAGCGCCTGATAAATACGCGCAGGATAGTCGCCAATAATACCATCCACTTCCAGTGAGATACTACGTTCGATATCGTCCATGTCGTTGACTGTCCATAGATCTACACTTACCCCTTTTTTCTGGAAAAAACGCACATACGGCCTGGTAGTAATGCTATATGGAAGCTGGGCAACATCAAACTTGGGCTTGTATGCCCAGCCAAAACCTGAACTCCAGGCAAGACTTGCCTCGATAAGCTCACCTATGGTCGCACTGGTTCTTACTTCACCTTGGCTAATATCACGAAAATGATTCATGGCTTTTTTATGCTGACTGGCAACAGTAACCTGCTGTTGCATCCGATAGTCCGCAATAACCTGCCAAAGCACTTCTGAGAGCGCTTTGTCATTGGGTTTAATTTCCACATTAAATACGCCATCAGGATAGAGCTCAAATAACTCATTCAGTGTTAACAAGGTATGTCCTTGATTACGAAAGGGATAACTATTGCCACCATCAAGCGTAAATTCATACCCCGCATCCAGAGACTTGATTTCGCTCAGTGTCAGATCTTCAATTTTGTCGGACACCCCGGCATTGTCTTTGAGATCCGCATCATGGTTGATAATGATGTACTGATCTTTAGACAAGTGTACATCCAGCTCCAGAATATCAGCCCCCTGCTCCAGCGCTTTATCAAAGGCCAGTGCAGTACCTTGAGGGTATTCACCAGATGCCCCTCTATGAGCAAGAATCTCTATGGCCAAGACCTGGTTGTAAAAACTTGCAGTAAAAATAAAGCATGTAATGGCTTTTATAGTTTTTCTCATTTTAAAAGTTTCCTTTATTAGGATTAGGTGAACCACTAAACGAAGCACAGCTAAAATACCAATTAAACCCGCGCAGTGAGAAGATTTGGACAGCGTAGATGTAAAGTCACTCTTTCACACTGAAAGAACGTCGACATCTCCAGCTACCCTAACCCGGCCCCTGAGTTCATCAATGAGCTTAATGACAAGAGCATTTCTCTTTCGCTCCACCAAACCTAGCTGCAAACTTAATTAAATGCCTTCCACTACCACACATGACGAAGCCACCTGAGTTCGCCAGCACAGTCGCTTAAAACCACAGTAATCGAAACAACTAGAAAAACATTCTTGTCACAATAATCCGAGCCGATAAAAAATATTTATTTAATCTCGCCGTTTAACTAAAATTAAATAGACCCACAATCTATTAAATAACCGCTTTAATCGGAGTCCCACCTTAAATCCCCACACTTTATTGGCGCAACACCGATTCAACTCCATAATCGGTACTAGTGCACATATTCTTGTGATACCGCCCTCACCTCAATAAAATACGGTTTTTTTATTACAGTTCTAGATGATTCAATAGTGAGAAATATCGGCAAATTCAAATTGCAGCTTTCCAGTGCAGCGCTAAAGGTTGCAATGAAAACGCGCTGAAAATACGCGCTATGAACAAGCGGGCAGGCAACAAGAAAATATGACCTACCAGTCAAGCCCAGCAAAAGTAACAAATCTACTACTGGGTCAGAAGGAAAGAATACTCTGGACTCGAGACGCGCTGTGAATACATCCCTGTAAGCTCGTAATCGGCATCCATGCCCCATAGGGTCCCGAGCGCAGAGTATTCTTTCCTTCCCCTTTTTAGTAAATACTGAAAAATACATAAATATTGGGGACAAGTAGTCAATCAATTTTCTAATACCTCTATTCTGGAGACGGTGCTAACACATGCCGTCGAAAACTCAAATAAGGACGGGTACATGTTTCTTATGTGTTGCTGTTAAACGGTATATTTACGCTACCCCGTCTAATTCACCGTATCTGCTATCGGATGATCTGGCCAACTACGGGCCGCGATTAAAGCCAAGGTCGTTGAGGAAGAGCTGGTTCTCACACAATCACAAATTCAGGTGCTGGATCAAAAGCGCCATGATGATATAGCCTGTATGAAATTGTTACTTCCCACCCCGATTATCTAGGCTCACAGGATATTCCCTACGCCGAGACAATGACATAGGGCTGCATACTTCATCTGTTGACTCAACAAATAATCAGTAAGTGATTATTTAATGCTTTAGTACCAGACATATGAGATGTAACTCTTATGGAAAGACTGAAACAGTGAGCCAAAATATCACACAGGATCTCACTCGCGGTAAGCATGATATTCATCATGTAAAGGTATTATTGAGAAGAATTTCCTATAAAAACTGAGTATTAGCTCAACCCTCATTTATCTGGCAGAGTGGTGTCCCCAATGAATATAGACTTATTTGCGCTACCCGCATCCCAAAAATATTGTATAGCTGCATTAGCGTTTATTTTTATTTTACTGTGCGGGCAATCCTACGCGGAGAGTAATTCTGTCTTCCTTAGTCAATTTGGCATTGGAAATCTCGGTACCGCAGATCAATCTGACCCCACCACAAGAAATAATACAATCATTCAGCTTCAAACAGGAATTAACAATACATCAGAGATAACACAAGTTAATGGGACTTCAGACAGCGCCATCAAACACGTGCAAGTTGGGATTGGAAATACCACAACAACGCTATCACAAGATAATAGCACTGCCGTTTACTTGAACATTATACAAATTGGCAGCGAAAACCTGATGTCAAGCATTCAATTGGATTCTAACGGAAGTACGGGACTATTATCTCAGCTGGGACAGGCAAATGATGCGACAATACTCCATATTAATTCAAGCAATGACAAAGCAATAATATTCCAGCAGGGGTTTTCAAATATCTCAGCGATCAATCAATTTCAAGGCTCAAACAACAATACGTTTATGGCGCAATATGGAAGTTCAAATATGGCCATCAGCTTTCAGTTCCCATCGTCGCACAGTGATATATACGCCACCCAATATGGAGCTGGAAATTCTGCTGGCTTAGTTCAGCAACTTAATTCCTTTGATTACCTAAGTGTTCTGCAACTGGGCGATAATAATATCGGAAATGCCACTCAATTATTCGGGTCAAATAATACCTTAAGCACTATCCAGTTGGGCTCTCATAATCTTTCAAGCACGACCCAGATAAACACATCTTTTAGTAAAGCCAATGTCTCCCAGACCGGCATTTCCAATCTATCCACCGCCCAACAGACAGGATTCTTTAATGGTATTTTTATTGGACAAATCGGCATTGAAAACAACACAAACATAATACAAGATGGAGACTTCCTGTCTGCAAATATTCTTCAGCTGGGCACACTCAATACCATATCTGCTGAACAAACTGGCAATCTGAATACTGCATTTATTGCTCAGCTAGGTATTGCCAACAACCATCAATTATCACAATCGGCATCAAATAACTCTGCTCTAGCGCTGCAGACTGGAACAGGAAATAATGGATCCATTTCTCAGTAAAGTAGCCTTAACCTGAAATCGCTATCTTTACAGTCAACCCACCCTAAAAGAATGGAAAATCAAGCAGGTGATAACTTCTCTACTGATTTGAAAGATCCTACAGGAGGTAAGGAAGAGGAACAAAATAAAGGGCCTCTATTTGACGCCTTTCACCAGGGGTCATCTGGTTGGTTTTGGTGTCTTTTCAGTACTTGTTATTACTTGGCCTGCTTGCGTGGAAAGTAACAAGACTACAGCCTGCTCGCCTCCGGTACTAACGCCATGTTTGTCGTTTGCACAGGCCATCCAGCCTAATATGAGTTGTGCGTTCACTAGATTGAAAGATGGCAAAACTGGAGTTCTCAAGTTGGAAAACAACGGTTTTAAAGCCATAAGTAGCTTTAGTATCGTTGTCCCGGTCCACAATGAAAGCGAATCTATAGGGCCACTTATAGAAGAAATATTCCTGGCCCTGAAGAAATACCCACCCCTTGAAGTGTTAATTGTGGACGATGGGTCAACGGATGATACTGTGGCTGAGATCAATTCCCTGCTGCCCAAATACCCCGCTCTGGGACTAATCAGTCATTCTCAGTGTTTTGGACAATCTGCCGGGATAGTAACCGGTGCCAGGGAGGCCCAGGGAGACTGGCTAGTATTTTGTGATGGAGATGGACAAAATAATCCAGCGTATATCCCCCTTATGCTCGAGGCGCTGGCCAGTAACTCAACTAGTAATCAGCCCGATATTATGTTGATTAACTGCGCACGAACGAATCGTAAAAGCAGCCGATTAAAAATAGCCTGTTCATATTGCGCCAATTTGATCCGCCGATTGGTACTACACGACGGTTGCACCGACTCTGGGTGCGGTTTAAAACTGGTAAACCGCAAGGTATTTTTGGCAATGCCACAATTCAAGGGATTACACCGGTTTATACCAGCACTCGTAGTTATGCAAGGCTATAGAATACTTGAAATGGAAATCACGGACCGTAACAGAACTGGAGGTACTTCTAAGTACACCAACACTTCCAGAGCAATTGTCGGAATCTTTGACCTTGCTGGTGTTTATTGGTTGAGCAAGAGATGTTCCACTCCTAATCCACAAAATACTGTAAGAATAGATTCTTTAGCCACTAGAAAGCCTGAAAACACCCGCAAAAAAATTGGGAGTAGGCAAAGTTGAGTACAACAATGATTGAATGGTGGGCTCAAGTCCAAACGATAGAAAGGAGCTGGCTATTATTTGGAATCGGTGCACAGGTTATATTTTTTATGCGCTTTGTGGTCCAATGGATTGTCAGCGAGCGCGCCCGCCGTTCCATAGTACCAGATGCATTCTGGTATCTAAGTTTACTCGGCGGGGTAATGATGGCTATCTATGGTATTTACCGGGCTGACCCAGTAATCATTATCGGACAACTTACCGGTCTCTTTATTTACAGTCGTAATATCTACTTCATTTGGCATACTAAAAAATAGATAGTATCAATAGTCAATAGGGCTAGCGACTACCGCTCAGCAAGGCCTTCACAGAAATCACGGAATTATTTATAGACTCCCTAAGAAGATTCACTATCTATTACCCATTAAGTGGCTTTAACTTTTATTCGAAACCTAAACCTTTGGACAAATATTTGCTTTTTGCGATATCCCATATTTCTTAAGTAGCGCAGTATAAATTCCTGTAGAGCAAAGACGGGCCAATCCTTTATTGAAATCATCCCTGGCCTTTTCGCTCCTAAATGTCATTTTAAACTTAGAAACCGGCAGGAAGACCTTATGCGTGTCCACTTCATCCATTTAATGCCCTTCTTTAGAGGAAAAATATGCAAAAATGCTTTTGTCAACAATGGCGATAGAATCATCCTTTTTTCCAGAATCCCTGCACTTGCTCTTTCGAGTCTTGCATTTCAATATAATCCTTACTTCCTGGCGCCCCTGGTGAAAAAAGGCGATGATAATCCGGCCCCAAGTCTCTATAGGCCCCTTTCCAGGCGATGACGTGGTGTCCAACAAGGTCAGCGACATTATTGATATCAATATTATCGATTTTCCGGCTTATCGCATAATTCACATAGCCAATATAATCATTCGAGTAATAGAACTCTCCCTCCCCTTCATAGACATCCGTCTCTGCATCCACGACACCTCTCTTAACTGAGTCGTGAATTTCTCCCCAACCCATCTGTATAAATTTAATGGAGTATTCTGGTAGGGACTGCAAAATGATATCAACTCCGAATCCACTCCTCGCATGGTCAATCACATAGGGCGGCGCGAGACCGTGAAATACAGGCTGATTTACCTATCAATACAGTAGTTTGCGGGCGGCAATGAAATAGATGAAGCCTCAGCTATTTTATTGCCAGGTTAAGACTTCAATGATCAGGGCAAATTGGATAATTTCTATAGCTCAAATACTCACATTCAGCACAAGCAAATGGCTCATTTAAGATGGGCTATTGGTATATCCTCTGAGACTTTATCGATCAGCACTGGAGATACTACCATTGATCGCAAGTATCTGACGCTTCTTCTCCACATTAGCTAGGAACTCACGAATAGAGAGCACCGCAAGTTTTTGCCCTCCAGGTCTTCTCTCCATAGAGAACAATGCATCTTCATAACCATCGTTACTGTGAATTCGAATCTTGCAGTCAGTAGCCGTAGCCATATTTTTCAGTATTTTCAGAGGTATGATCGCAGAGCTTTGGATCTCCGAATAAGCTGTATTTAAATTACTATTCCAACCTTCCCTCTCATAGTCGAATAAATTTTCGGCCACAAAGGAATACTGCTGCCCATTCAAATTGATATCCAGGCCCATCAGCTCTGTATAGACAAAATCCACATTATCTGAACTGGACGTAAATGACATAATAAGCGCCACTTGCTCAGGTGATTTACTATTCCAGCGCGCCCCCAGTTTATAGGTATTAAACTTCCAAGTATGCCTTGGGTCGTGAACAAACTGGGGGGAAACTTCCACAATAGTGGCCCCATCAAAAGTTGAAACTTTTTCTGATATAACACCAAACCCTCCCACTAAAGAGGCCATGTCCACAACGCCAACACATCCTGACAAAATACCGGAAAAAATCATAGAGACTACAAACAAAATTCTAATTTTTTTCACCATTAATTCTCTCTAATTTACTAAAAAGGGGGGAAGGAAAGAGTACCCTGCGCACGGGAACGTATAAGGCATGGATGCCGATTACGAGCTTACAGGGATGTATTCACAGCAAGCCCCGAGCACAGGGTATTCTTTCCTACTGACCCAGTAGTATATACTTCTGCCATTTAGTTAAATCCTCACGTCCAGCACCAGCCAAAGCGCTAACACATTACCTCGTTACCTGGAAACCTGCCGAAGCGACACAGCGCTTAGCCGCTAATATTAACAGGTTGCAGGTAGAATACTTTTAATAACTTCACGTTCCGAACAGTACAGGTACAAATCGCCAGCATGATTGCCTTGCAGGCATTACCTTCTACTCGGAATAACAGTGATTTCACAGCTGCCTTATTGAGCCTCTCACGGCACAATGGCAAAGAACGTCAATGCATAATCACAAATGACCAGAAAAGAATTTCGCACTTTGTGATGTGACTGGTCACACTTCGAAAGTCAAAAGAAAGAGGGGATGTGAACAAGGAAAGCCGCAGGCGATGCTGCTACTAAAAAGGGGGGAAGGAAACATTCTTTAGGGAGCCGCTGAATGATTCCATAATATCTCTGGTTTTCAGAATGTTTCACAATCAGGGGGCGGCCTCACAGAAATACCTGAAGCTTCCAATAAGCCGTACTACAAAATTTGAATCGCTCTAAAAGTCCCGCAAAGAAATTACCGAATAATTCAGAGACTCCATAGAGGCAGGCAACTAGTGCGTAGACCAGCTACCTCAACACCTCTTATAGAATACTATTGCATAATAGTGCCCATGTTACCGGTACCAATTTGCACTGCAACAGCCCTTTGACCTAGGCCAGTTTGGCTAATTACATAACTATTGTCGGTGCCAACCTGGAAAGTCACGGCGGTGCTCAATATGGCTCCAGTTTGAGTAATTTCAGACATGTTCATGGAGCCAGCCTGAACTATCAAAGCACCAGAAAATTCAGTTGCATCCTGCACAATATCGGCATCATTCGCATCACCCACTTGCTCGATAACGGCTGCACTTGAGACGGTTTCAGCAACCTGATCAATATCAGCGTCGTTTGTGCTGCCAACTTGATCGATAGTAGCAATACTTGCCGTTACTTCTTCTTGATCAATGCCACCTTCATTCGCACTGCCAACTTGATTGACAATAGCCACACTAGACGTGACTTCGAACTGTTCAATAGCACTGAAATGTCCAGAGCCTGCTTGGCTTACGGAACCGAAACTGCCGCTAGTCGTCTCTTGGAATGTTTCAGCCTCATTCATAGAGCCTGTTTGGTTAATAAAAGCAACAGTTGTTGTGGCGTCTTCCTGGTCAATACTGGCTTCATTCATTTCCCCTATTTGATTAATAAAGCCGATACTAAAAACCACTACCTCACTCTGACCTACTTCTGCAGAATTCATGGAACCTGTTTGAACAATAAAAGCTCCACTAGCTGTAACTTCTTCCTGAAAAGCTTCAGCCTCATTCATCTGCCCCAACTGATTAATAAAGATAGTACTTGCAGTCACATCCTCCTCTTGTTCAACATCAGCTTCATTCATAGAACCTACTTGATTGACGAAGATACTACTAAAGGTTGTGTCCTCTTGCTCAACATCAGCTTCGTTCATAGAACCTACTTGATTGATAAAGGCGACACCTGCCGTGACCTCATCTTGATCGAGATCGGCATTGTTCATCTCGCCGAATTGGTTCATTACAGCGACACTTCCAAAGACCCCTTCTTCTTGCTCTATACCGCCATCATTCTCATCGCCAAATTGATTCAAAATGGCGACACTTACTGAAACTCCTTCTTCTTGTTCCACTCTGCCATGATTCATACTGCCTACTTGGTTAAGAAGCGCAACACTTGAGAAAACTTCATCATATTGAACAACCTCACCGACATTCGACTGACCCACTTGATTGAGAATGGCAACACTAGCAGTGATATTCTCGTCTTGCTCAACATTTGCCATATTTGCCTGGCCTAGCTGATTTATGGAAAGAATACTGAGTGACGTGTTGTCTGATTGAATAGATGTTGCGACATTTGATTCACCTACCTGCAGATGCCAAGTCGCACTATTGTTGGTGTCAATAGTCTGAGACGCATCTGAATCATTAGTAGTACCTATTTGCGTTTGCACAATTAGATTGTTTTGAATAGTTGGGTCTGTTTGGTCAGTAACGGCCATATTACCAGAACCAATCTGAGTTAATATTGACGTATTGTTGCCCGCTAAAGTGGCACTGCTAATGACAGCCAGCGTAATTGCAGTCATGGGAGATAGTATTTTCATGAAAATCCTTTTAACATATTATTTACATTAAAGGAGTCAATTACACTTACCAAGCGACGCGTTCAACTCCTAACACCTTGATATCATCACTAACTTTTGTATTAGCGTGAAAATACTCGTATTAACCGAACGCAAGGATTCACATTAGTTCGCAGACTTCAGCATAGTCGCGTTACTACTGGGTCAGAAGGAAAGAATACACTGCACTCGAGACGCGCTGTGAATACATCCCTGTAAGCTCGTAATCGGCATCCATGCCTCATACGGTCCCGAGTGCAGTGTTCTTCCCCCTTTTTAGTAACAGCCAGGAAAATTAAATTAAGGGACAAACAACCTATAAGGATAATTAAAATAACTATTTTTTAATTACACAAGCTAACTAACACACTATTTAAACCTCATACCCATAGAATTTTATTCACCCAAGCCACCATTGACTCCCGTGAGTAATTTTTACAGTAGCAGTGATAAAATCAATGAGAAAAAATTCCTAAATTATTGAGAGGAAAGTTTTTGAGGTCGACAGAATATCACATAAAAAGACCAAACATAATTTACGTAAATACTACGCCAGCAAAGTAAGTGCCAACCTACAGTAACACAAAAATCTGAGCCGCTTTAAATATATTAACTGCCAACCTATACGACTCTACTATCGCCTACTAACACCTTAACACCGCCTCTGTTTTTAACTCCCACCCAGTCCACATAAATATGAACTGGTATTTGTCATTCGTTAACATATTAAAAAGGAATAAGGAAAGAATACACTGCGCTCGGGACCGTATGAGGCATGGATGCCGATTACGAGCTTACAGGGA
>NZ_JBGMEK010000092.1:0-14371 GCF_041447265.1 Microbulbifer epialgicus | reverse complement strand
CAATCCCGGTTGGATTTGCGCTGATAGTGTAAAGCGGGATAACTCTCGGTCAGTCTTCTAAGAAGACTGGCTCAATAGCCCCCTTTTAGGGGGCCGAGGGCAATTCCGCATTCTAAGAATGCGGATTTTTACTCAAATATTTATTCAAACTCCCGTAGAAGATAAAGAAGTGTCTTTTTCAAACGGGGCATTTTCGCTACACCAGTATGGAGAACTTGTTTCAATGTCAATCCATCCATCTGTTTCTGAATCAGGGTGCCTGAATTCACTGCTGCAATCAAAGCTAATATGAAGTACAGTTGCGAAGTAATTTTTAACTATGGAATTGGTCATTTTTCCAAATATGAGTTTAAACACCATGGTGTGGCAAGTAGCTCATAACGAGGTCATTAAAAATCACGCTTTTCACGCACTGGACTCGCAACAAGTTGCTCGCCTTTTATGGTCGCGTTCCATCTCATTATAATTTGTCCCAGATGTGAATATCAAATTCACTCAAATGCTATAGAAAAGTGGGAAGGGTGCTGAAAATGAGTGTAAGGCAGTTAAGTCACGATGGGCATGAAAAAAGGGCCAGGAAAAACTGGCCTTTGTTTGAATTATTTGGTCGTTCCATATATCTGCTCGGCCCGATTGAATAGGATCCAAGAAGTTAAGATATACTTATCGTCTGATTCAGGTACGCTGCCTCTGTGAGTATGAGTAAAGCCGGCTGGCGCAATCACCATTCGGCCTGCTTTGGGCTTGACTGTTTTATTTTGGTAGTAAAAGTCAGTATGCCCACCTTCATCGACATCGTTCAGATAAAACATAAACAAAAGAGCACGGTGCAAAGCCTCATTGTGAGGTGTCTGAGGAAAAATTTCACTGTGCCAGTAGGGGTAACCACCTTTACCTTTATTATACTTTTGGGCGTTGATATGCCCTATGCGGAATAACTGGTGCATTAAAATGTGCGCTTGCGGTGCACCCACTTCTTCATAGTTATCTTGAGTGAGCTTAACTGGTTTTCCTGTTTTTGGGTGGATGACTGTAAGGCCAAAGGTACCTATGAGCAGGAAATAATACTTTTTAAAGTAGTTGGCCATATACTCTGAGGTATAATCGACAGTTTTTGCTAAGATGTCTTTAAATTCCGGGTACTGGTTTAAATAGATATCTTTACTTAGCTTTTTAGAGGGGTCAACGCCTCCGCCTGTTACTCCTTGTACTTGTCTGCTTGGGCTATTCTCAAATGCCTCAATGATCTGCTTGCAGAAATCTAAGGGGAGGGCATCATCATATACTTCGATAAAATCTGTCACACGGGTTGTCCAATTAAGCTGATTAAATTACATGTTAAGTGCTCAAGTTTAGGGTTGCGAATAGTAAGGGTCAATAGCAAATTACCTTTTGTTTAGGGTATCTTTATAAATTTGGAAAAGTTGCACAGTCTCGTGATTTGGTTTCTTTCACCGCTAAATTGTGCTTATAAAATAATAGTCAGTAAAAAACTGGAGCTTTATACATTGTAAGGCTAAGGTGGGTTGGGTTCATCTAGGTTAGTTCAGAGTAAATCTGACATTTCCTCCTGAAAAAGAGAGGGGTTACCGGTTTTGGTGAAGGTGACCAAACCAAAAAGCAAATCCAAGGATAAACCCCATGGTCCATACTAATGATCGCATTATCAAACAAAAGACCGGATTGTTAAATCTGGCAGAAGAGCTACTACTGGAGCAGAATGAAAGAATTCACTGCACTCGAGACGCGCTGTGAATTCATCCCTGTAAGCTCGTAATCGGTATCCATGCCTCATATGGTCCCGAGCGCAGTGTATTCTTCCCTTCCCCCTTTTTAGTAGGTAACATCTCCAGAGCTTGTAAGATGCTCAGTGTATCGAGAGATACTTTCCATCGGTACGAGACCAAAAAATTTGCCTACGTTTTTTTAAGATGATCAGTGTACCGGCACTAATGTCCGTGCAACGGTAAACCAGAAGATCGAAGGCTCTACCCTTGAAGCGCCGCCAGTGGCGGTGCTGAGAAACATCATTGCAGTAATTGATGGCAGAAAAACGTACAGCGCCGATGGCGTTGGAGATTTAATACAATACGTCTATGTGGCGGACAAAATACGGTATCCGATAGTCGCCAACCGATAAATATTACAGATTATATGGTCGATATGGTGTCCGACGGTATTTCGTTGGTGCAAACCACCAGACCGTTCATAGTCCGATTGTGGTGATGGTAATTTCAAGAGGGGGGATGAAAGTCACCTCGACAGCATTTTGTCCCTGAGGATGCCTTACTGCGTAAATCAAGTGCTAGGTAAAAACAAGGTGACTACATCCAGCCTAGTCTCAGATCTCGTGCTTACCTATGAGAAGAAAATATCAAATGTTTAGGAATAAAGTTTGTAAAAAGTTATCAAGCGTAGAGATCGGAAGCACCTGCAAGGTATTAGCTGCCTATCGAAGTATGGATTTAGATTTGCACTTAAACGAAGGAGGGGAAGGGCTGTTACATACAAAGCCGGATTATTGACGTATTGCTCGCGGGAGAGAGCTGGAGAGGTGGCTATGGCGATCCGAATCAGAGAAGCGATAAAGGATGCCTGCCTATACAAGTCCATTAATTCTGAGAGCAGCACCTCTAATCGTAGAAAACAACAGAAGTTGTTTTTCAAACTTTTTTCCTAGTAATTTAGTTATTACATCTCATGGCAATTTACCAGTTTGAAGCAAATCTTAAGGCTGCAGTTAGAAGTCACTTTAACCAATAAAGCTCTAAATGTCATAACACTGTTGTCTTCTGCGTATAAATATAGGATGTTTCGCGTGAGTAGCTGTTACGGAGGTCAGTCAGGGCTTGTTAATAGAAAGTAATGGATTTACTTATGAGGATATTAACCCCCTTTGCTACAGCAATGCTAACAGCATTTAGCATAAATACGTTTGCGGATAATAATACGACAATAGTAACTCAGGTTGGAGGCGGAAATATGGCCGTCGCTGATCAGTCAGACGGCACTGTTAACAATAACTTAATTGTGCAAGCTCAAATCGGCACCTCCAATAAATCAGATGGCTCCCAAGAGGCGGGAACCAGTAGTAGCGTGGCGACTCATCAACAAAGCGGGGAATTAAATTTTTCTAGTTCCTCCCAGATAAATGACACTTTTTTTAGTAATGCTTCGATAGCGCAGTTGGGGCAGTCAAATGAAGGTTTTGCAGAGCAGGGTAACGTTACTCTGAGTACAGTAGTAATAGGCCAAGTAGGCTTAACGAATCGAGCTTTTGTTGGACAGCGGGATGTCGAATCCAGTTTTGCCCGGTCCTATCAAATAGGCTCTATGAATGGGGCTTTCCTGGGGCAAATTTTCACAATGGCAAGTAGTGCCTTGATCAATCAAATAGGCTCTATGAATCAAGCCAACCTTGCATCCTCAGGCCCAGTCATAGCGAGCAGTGCTGTGATTGATCAATTAGGCTCTATGAATGGGGCCAGCCTTGCCCAAGTTGTGGCAACTGCAAGTAGTGCTCTCATCCGTCAAATAGGTTCCATGAACTGGGCTAGCATTACTCAAAATGGGGTAACGACAAGTGGTGCCAATATCAACCAGTTGGGCTCAGCGAATGAAGCTATTCTCTTTCAAGATGAGGGAGTTGCTGGAAGCATCGGCTCTATAACTCAATTAGGTCAAATGAACCTGGGAGAAATTGATCAATTTGAAGTTACTGACAGTAGCGCCTTTATTAACCAGCTAGGCTTAATGAACATGGCTGGGACTGATCTAAGCGAGGTTATAGCAAGTAGTGCCTTCATCAATCAGTTGGGCTCAATGAACGAAGCCAATGTTTTTCAAAATATGGTTACTGCAAGTAGCAGTTCAATCAATCAAATAGGCACTATGAATATTGCTGGAAACAGCCAAAATATGGCAACAGCAAGTAGCACTTCGATAAATCAATTGGGTTCTATGAACGTGACTGGAGTTGGGCAAGGCACGATATCATCGGTTCATAATGTTATCAATCAAGTCGGTGTAATGAATTCGGTTTCGATCTCCCAGGGATTTAGTACGGAAAATACCATCTCAATAAATCAAAAAGGATTTATGAACTCTATTGCTATTTCCCAGTCGGGTACAAAAAGCATTATTTGGTCAAATCAAATAGGTTCTATGAATGAAGCCCGCCCTTTCCAAGTTTCGGTTACAGCAACTAGTGCCCTGACCAATCAGGTAGGCATTATGAACAACGCTTTAATTAACCAAAGTGGAACTATAGAAACTAGTGGCGCCATCAATCAAGTTGGTTCTGCGAATGATGCAGATATTATCCAACCGAGCACCATTTTTAGCCTTGCTTTGACCACTCAATTAGGCAATGGCAATATGCATACAACAACCCAAACCGGTGCCGATCAAACCGCTATTGTCGTACAGCTAGGTAGCGGTAATATGGGTACAATTTTCCAGTAGCAGCTGGCTTTGCGACAACCAGCACGGCAACACTCGCCTCTAGTACTAAAAATGGAGAAGGAAAGAAGCTCGGGAGCGTATGAGGCATGGATGCCGATTACGAGCTTACAGGGATGTATTCACAGCGAGTCTCGAGTGCAGTGTATTCTTTCCTTCTGACCCAGTAGTACATCTGCGCTATGGTGTGAGTGCTGATCGTCGCCCTTTATTTCAGCTGATGCCCATTACAGAGATGGGAGTGAGTTATGAGGGCGTACCAGCGCAGAGACTACACCGATAAAGTATCCAGCCTATCCGAACCTCACGTCGTATAGATGGATCGATTCAGTGAGAAGCACCAAATGCCCATGGATGTAAATAGAAAAAAATACTGTTTTCAAACTTTTTTCCTAGTTATTTAGCGCTTTTATCTCATGGCTATTTGTTAGTTCTTCTGTAAGGCTTAAGCCAACAATTGCCCATAAATGTATAGATATAATGTTAACCCGTTAAATGTTCAGATAGCTCTGTTGATTTCTGCGATATAGGTCAGTCCAGAAAATTCTGGCAGCTAAATGCCGGAATCTTTTCTGTATAAGAATTTGTTGTATGCCGCAAGGAGCTAGCGTAGCCATTACGTGGGCATCTCAGAGTGCATCACCATAAAGTAAGGGAACTACAGATGAAGCCATTACCCCCCATCGCCGCCGCACTGTTAGTAGGATTTAGCGTAAACGTTTTTGCGGATAATAATAAGGCCATATTATTTCAGGTTGGAGGCGGCAATATGGCCGTTGCTGATCAATCAGATCCAACCATTCAAAATAATTTGGTTGTGCAGGCTCAAATTGGTACCTCTAATGATTCAGATGCCTCTCAAGCTACAGGCACTAGTAACAGTGTGGCTGTGCATCTGCAGACTGGGGAATTAAATGCTTCGGAATCTCACCAGCAGTTTAATACTTCACGAAGTAGTATTTTAACCAATCAAGTAGGCTCTTCGAACAGAGCCAACGTTTTTCAAGTTACGGCCACATCAAGTAGTGGTCTAATTAACCAAATAGGGTCTATGAACATGGCCTTCATTGGCCAAAATACGGTCAATACAAGTAGCACCTCGATCAATCAAATTGGCTTTATGAATGCGGTTGGTGCCAGTCAAAGCACGAGCACTTCAGAACATAATTTTATAAATCAAGTCGGTGTGATGAATGGAGTTGGAATCGACCAGGGGCTTGGTTCGGAAAAAACCATCTTACTAAATCAAATAGGCTCTATGAACTTTATTGGTATTTCTCAGTCGGGTACAGAAAACACAATTTGGTCAAATCAAATAGGCTTTATGAATGATGCTCGGCCCTTTCAAATTTTGGCTACAGCAAGTAGCGCCCTGATCAATCAAGTAGGTATTATGAACGAAGCTTCCATTACCCAAGTTACAGCTATAGAAACGAGTGGCTGGATCAATCAAATAGGCGAAATGAATAACGCAGAAGTATCTCAAAATACAGGTACTAGCAACAGTGTGGCGACGCATCTACAAGTCGGTGAATTAAATTTTTCGCAATCTGACCAGGTTAGCAATACTTCGCTTAGTAGTATTTTGATCAATCAAGTAGGCGCTATTAACACGGCCGATGCTCGCCAAATTGATGTCACAGCAAGTATTGGTTTGATCAACCAAATAGGTTCTTCGAACAGAGCCGAGGTTGTCCAATCCGTAGGCGAGGCAAGTAGAGCCTTTCTCAATCAAGTAGGCTCTTCGAACGAGGCCGGTATTGCCCAAAGTTTGGTCACAGCAAGTAGCGGTGTAATTAATCAAATAGGCTCTATGAATACCGCTGGCGTTGGCCAAGGTACGGTCACAGCAAGTAGTGGTTTGATCAACCAAATAGGCACTATGAACTTTGCCAGCGTTGCCCAAGGTACGGTCACAGCAAGTAATGGATTGATCAATCAAAAAGGTTCGATGAACGATGCTGACATCGAGCAGGAACTGGTTACGGCTAGTGGTGCCTTTGTCAACCAAGCAGGTTCTATGAACAACGCTGATATCAGGCAAGAAGATGGAACTGTCTTGAGCATTGCTAATATTAATCAGGCTGGCTCCATAAATATGGCATCTATTACCCAAACAGGCTCTGCTCTTAGCGTTGCTTCGACCACCCAATTAGGAAATGGCAATATGCACACAACAACCCAAACCGGCACTGGTCAAACCGCTATCGTCGTACAGATAGGTAGCGGTAATATGGGCACGATTACGCAGTAGCAGATTCTTTCTCCTCAACTCTTATACGACCTCTTAAAATAATAGAGGGGTCGTTATGCGGTTGAATCTATCTATCACTCTTCAGTAAGTTGTGAGCGGATCTTGATAGCGAGAGCACCTACAAGGCACTGGCTGCCCTGTTGGAGTCTGAATTAGGGCCTGTACCGAAGCGGAAGAGACCGGGAAGGGTTCCTACGCAGAAAGAGCAGACTAATGGCATATTATTAACGGGAGAACAGTAGAGAAGCCGCTTTGCGGGTGTTGCGGTCCGAAACCGAGAAACAATGAACTTGTAGATACCAAACTCTACAAGTTCATCAATTCAGCGAGAAGCACTTCTTTTCGTAAAAGGCAAAAAAATGACACTTTTCAAGTTTTTCCTAAAAAATTAGTTATTTCTTCTCATGGCAATTTATCAATTTACTGCAAAGCTTAAGTCTGAATTTAGAAGCCACTTTAGCCAATAAAGCTCAAAATATTATGACTCTGTTACCTTTTGCGAAACCAATTCCTGTATGAATTTTGTTAGACGCATACTATAGATTCTTGCGTATAAATAAAGAATGTTTCGCATGAGAAGTTGTAGCGGAAATCATTCAGGGCTCTTCAATTGAAAGTAATGGATTTACTGATGAAGACACTATCCATCATCGCCGCAGCTATATTAGTCGGGTTCAGCGTAAATACTTTTTCGGATAATAATAAGGCCATATTATTTCAGGTCGGCGACGGCAATATGGCTGTTGCTGATCAATCTGATCCAACCATTCAAAATAATTTGATCGTGCAGGCTCAAATTGGTACTTCTAATGAATCCAATGCCCTTCAAATTACTGGCACTAGTAACAGTGTGGCGACGCATCTACAGACTGGAGAGTTAAATACATCGCAATCTCGCCAGCTGGATACTTCACTAAGTAGTATTTTAATCAAGCAACAAGGCTCTATGAACTCCGTCTTCGTTGGCCAATTTTTTGTCATCGAAAGTAGTATTTTGACTAATCAAGTTGGCTCTATGAATTCTGTTAACACTGGTCAAGATACAGTCACAACAAGTAATATTATAATCAACCAAACCGGTTTTATGAACGAGGCCCCTGCTGGTCAATCTTTTGCCACAGCAAGTAGTACTTTAGTCCATCAAATAGGCTCTATAAATTTGGCCAGTATTGGCCAAAGTGAGGCCACAGCAAGTAGCACTTTGATTAATCAAATAGGCTCTATGAACTTTGCCAGCGTTGGCCAATCTTTTGATGTCACTGCAAGCAGTGGTTTGATTCATCAAATAGGTTCTATGAACTTTGCCATCGTTAGTCAACTTTTTGATGCCATAACAAGCACTGCTTTGATCGATCAAACAGGCTTTATGAATACAGCCGGAATTGTTCAATTTGACGTCACAACAAGTAGTGCCTTTGTCAATCAAGTAGGTGTTATAAATGATGCTGACGTCCGTCAAGAGAGTGGAACAGAACAAAGTATTGCCACTATCAATCAGATTGGCGCTATGAATATGGCTGATATTACCCAAATAGGTGCTGTACTTAGCAATGCCTCGACCACTCAGTTAGGCAGCGATAATATGCATATAACAACCCAAACCGGTATTGGTCAAACTGCTCTGGTCGTACAGATAGGTAGCGGTAATATGGGTACAATTATCCAGTAGTAGTTTCTTTCTCTTCACCTACAATACGGTCCCTTAAAACAATAGAGGGATCGTCATGCGACTGAGTCTACCCAGTACTTGAATGGTAGTCATGGTAGCGAGAGTGCCTACCAGACACTGACTGCGCTACTGAATTCTGAGTTTGGGCCGGCATTGGAGTGGAAAAAGTAAAGGCGGCTCCATCCAAGAAGTGTAGATTATTGGTGTTTTGCTGATGTGAGAGTAGTCGAGGGGCTGTAGTGATCTGCGCCCAGGAAAAGGTGAAGGTAGGAAGATGCCAAACCCTACAGGTTCATCGATTCAGCGAGAAGTGCCTCTTATCGTAAAAGCATCAAATGTTATCTTTAAAACTTTTTTCTTAGAAATTTAGTTATTAAATCTCATGGCAATTTACCAGTTTTTGGTAAAAATTAAGTCAGAAGTAACTTTAATGAATAAGGCTCTAAATGTCATAACACTATTGTCCTCTGCATATATAAATATAGGATGTTTCGCGTGAGTAGCTGTTACGGAGGTTAGTCAGGGCTTGTCAGTGAGAAAGTAAAGGATTTACTTATGAAGGCATTAACCCCCATCGCCGCAGCTATGTTTGTAGTAACCAGCATCAATACGTTTGCGAATAATAATACCGCCATATTATTTCAAGTTGGAGACGGCAATATGGCCGCTACTGATCAATCAGACCCAACCATTCAAAATAATTTGATCACGCAGACTCAAATTGGTAATTCTAATGATTCAGATGCTTCTCAAGCTACGGGCACTAGTGACAGCGTGATGACGAATCTACAAGTTGGAGAGTTCAATCGTTCGACCTTTTCCCAGCGGGAAAATACAAAACTTAGTAGTACTTATATCTATCAAGTGGGCTCTATGAACCAGGCCTTCAGTGGGCAACTCCTTGTTGTTGCAAGTAGTAGTTTGATCAATCAAGAGGGGGCTTTTAACCTAGCTAACGTTAGCAAGTTTAATTCTATATCCAGTAGTGTCTTAATCAACCAAGTAGGATTTATGAATAGGAGCTCTGTTGAGCAATTTAATTCTACATCCAGTAGTGCCTTGAGCAATCAAGTGGGCTCTATGAACGTTATTATTGATATTGATCAATCCCGTGTCGTAGCAAGTAGTGGTTTGATCCACCAAAAAGGCTCTATGAATAGGGCTATCCTTGAACAATCTATGACCACAGGAAGTAGTAGTTTTATCAATCAAACGGGGTCTATGAATGAAGTCGATACCATTCAAATTAATGCCATAGCAAGCGATATTTTGATCAATCAAATAGGCTCCATGAACCTGGCCCGTGCTCGTCAATTTGATACTACAGCCAGTAGAGACTTGATAAATCAAACGGGCTCTATGAACGAGGCTACCGTTGAGCAATTTACTATTACAGCAAGCCTTGCCTTAGTAAACCAATTGGGTTCTATGAATCATGCTGAGCTTATTCAAGAGAGTGATGTCGTTTCAAGCTTCTCCAATATCAATCAGGTTGGAAGTGAAAATTCTGCAACATTAGGTCAACGGCTAGTCGTTGGTTCCAGTGCTGCAAGTATCAACCAGTTAGGACACTCCAATGACTCTAGGATAGATCAGAAAGAGGAAACTTTTTTCAGTCTCGCAGCTATTAATCAAGCTGGGGTATCGAATTTCGCTCAACTAGATCAAGGCGAAGGTGTTACTTTTGGCTTTGCTATTATCGATCAAACAGGATCGATTAATAATGCAGCTATTGAGCAAGCTGATGGAGTAGTTAATAGCTCCTCGACAAATATTCAAGTAGGGGATATGAATACCGCCTTTATCGAACAAGAAGGTGAAGTGATAGCAAGTAGTGCTGACATTATTCAAATTGGCTCAAAAAACTTTGCTTTTTTGGAGCAAAGTGAGGATGTTGCCGGAAGTGGAGCGATTTTTAGTTTAGCCTCAATTAATCAGTTAGGTACCGATAATAGCGCTCTGCTTGATCAGGGAAGAAATGGCTTAGTGACTTCAAGTATTGCAATTATTAACCAAGATGGCACTATGAATAGTGCCATTCTTGATCAGGATAATGCAGTTGCTAGTAACGCTTTGGTAAATCAGATTGGTTTTAATAATATGTCTACTGTTGATCAGGATATTGTTCTAGCTAGCAATATATTTGTTTTGCAGATCGGTTCACTAAATGTTACTGAGATCATGCAAATCGATTCTTCTTTTAGCAATGCCGTTGTAACCCAGATTGGTATCAGTAATGAAAATACGATAAGCCAAACTAATGATGGACAGTCAGCTTTTGTGACGCAGCTGGGTGCTACTAATGTTGGTACTGTCTTTCAATAAGTTTTCTAATCAAAGCTACGATTTAGGGGGCAGGTTATTTAACGTTTACCAGTAAGTAACCCTGATTTAAAATGAAGGCCGGTCAATGTATGGTCCTATTAGTGATTCAAATCCACGAAGATCGAATTAGGTAAACAAATGCTCTCAGTGCTGAAATAGCTCCTGTACGCATAGAAATTATCATTACACCCATGGGATTCATTTCTACTTCAGTTTCGTTAAAAAAACCGGTATTCGGTACCAAGCCGATCTGTACAAAGAAATCTGCCAGTATGTAATGATCTCATATTTCTTGACACCTAACCAAGATAGTAAAACTACCGAGCGAAGTGAAATATGACAATGGAAAGTATGTAGTTTAGATACCGCCTATAGAAGTAGCTTGCCGAAAACTATGGCTGGTCGATAATGGCCGGAACCAATGCAAGAGTGACAAAATCCCCGGAAGATTGGATGCCACCCAATGAGCCCGCCCAGGCTATCTAAGTGCAGCGACTTATGGCGATAGTGGAGAAGTATAGGTTGAGGTTTTCGCTAGAAAATCTGTTCAAATATTGGCCTCTTGGAATCATTAAGCTTAAGGAGCCTTAGTTTGCCTGCCAGCGTTAGCTGAAGCTTCTTATTAGGAAGTAGGGAACCCCAGCTGAGTCCTCAATGACTCAAACCTCTATAGGCACCGCGGGGCAGTAGGATGGCGTATTGCTAATGAAGGAGTAATAGTGAGGCTGCAATACAGCTATGTCGATCTGAATCTGAGAAGTGCAGGAGGAGCTGACAAATTTTACAAGTTTATTGATTCAGCGAGAAGCTCCTCTTATCGTAAAAAGCAACAAGTGTTGTTTTTCAAACTTTTTTCCTAGAAATATAGTAATTTCTTCTCATGGAAATTCCTCAATTCGCTGCAAAACTAAGTCTGTATTTAGGAGTCACTTTAATCAATAAAGCTCTAAATGTTTTATCGCTGCTGTCTTTTGCGTTTTGAATTCATTTGTAATCTTTGCTAGATGAATACTATCGCTTCGTACGTATCAATACAGATTGCTTTGCATGAAAAGCTGTAGCAAAGGTCAGTTAGGGCTTATCAATATAAAATAAGGATTTGCCGATGAAGACATTAACCCCGATCACCGCAGCCATACTAATGGTATTTGGTGTAAATACGAACGCGAATAATAATGCCGCGATATTGATTCAGGTTGGCGGGGGCAATATGTCTACCGCTGATCAATCAGATCCAACCATTCATGATAATTTGATCGTGCAGACTCAAATAGGTACTACTAATGATTCAGAAGCCTCTCAAACTACCGGCACCAATAATAGTGTGACAATACAGTCGCAAATTGGTGAATCAAATACCGCTGAATCCTATCAAACAGGTAATACAAGTTTTAGTATTAGTTTGACTAATCAAATAGGCGACTCACATACAGCTACAGTTACTCAAACTGACGTCACTGCAAGCAGTGCTTTGCTCTATCAAGTGGACTCTTTGAATACCAGCTCTATTTTTCAATTAGATGTCACTAGGAGCAGTGCACTGATCAATCAAATAGGCTCTATGAATTCGGCCGGCGTTGGCCAAGGTATGGTTACAACAAGTATTGGTTTGATCAATCAAATAGGCTCTATGAACTCGGTCGGTATTGGCCAAGGTAATGTTTCAGCAAGTTTTGCTTTGGCCAATCAAGTAGGCTCTATGAATTCCACCAGTATTAGTCAAAATGAGGTCACAATAAGTAGTGCTTTGACCAATCAAACTGGTTCTATGAACGATGCCACAGCTATCCAATCCCCTGCCACAACAAGTAATATTTCGATCAATCAAACAGGCTTTATGAACTTGGCTGCCGCTCGTCAATTTGATGTCACGGCCAGTAGTGCTTTGATCAATCAGGCAGGCTCTATGAATGATGCTGACATCGATCAAGACGATGGGACCAACTTAAGTATTGCAATTATTAATCAGACAGGTGAAATGAATGAAGCTGACATCGGCCAGGAAGATGAACCTGTCATGAGTATTGCCACTATTTATCAGGCTGGTTCCATGAATACGGCAGATATTACCCAAACGACCACTACTCTTAGCAATGCTTCGACCACTCAGGTCGGTAGTGACAATATGCATACAACAACTCAAACAGGTGTTGGTCAAACCGCGATCGTTGTACAGATCGGCAACGGTAATATGGGTACAATTACCCAATAGCGGTTTTTCCTCTCCACTTCCTATACGATCCCTCAAAACAAAAGAGGGGTCTTTATGGCATTGAATCTACCTATTATTCTTCAAAATTCTGTGATGTGGTTAATAGGAGAGCGGTAGAGAAGATACTTTATCGCAGTTGCGATCCCAATCTAAGCAGCGGTAAAGCTGTGGCAGGACGTAAAGCTCCACAACCACACCAATTCAGAGAAAAGTACTTCTTATCGTAAAGAGCAGCAAATTTTTTTTCAAACTTTATTACTAGTAGTTGGGTGATTTCTTCTCATGGTAATTTAGCAGCTTGCAGTAATGCTTAAGTCTTCAGAGAGAAGCTTATTTAACAATAAAGCTCTAAGTGTCATACCTCCGTTACGTTTTTCGTTTAAATATAGGCACACTCTATAAAATACTGTTTTGGCATCTGCCGGTACCGATTTGCGGGAGCATTAGGCGATAAAAGATAGGAACAAATTATTAGAGGCCCTTATAGTATGTTTAATATGGGAAGCTGTAGTGGAGGTCAGTCAGGGCTGGTCAGTAGAAAATAAAGGATTTAGTGATGAAGGCGTTAACCCTTATAGCCGCAGCTATGTTATTAGTAAATAGCGTCAATACTTTTGCGGATAATAACAATGCCATATTATTTCAGGTTGGAGATGGTAATATGGGCGTTGCTGATCAGTCAGATCCAACCATTCAAAATAATTTGATCGTGCAGTCTCAAATTGGTAGTTCTAATGATTCCGATGCCTCTCAGACTACTGGTACTAGTAACAGCGTGGCGACGCATCGACAGGCTGGAGAATTAAATGATTCGGAATCTACCCAGCGGAATGATACTTCTTGGAGTAGCATTTTTATCAAGCAAGTGGGCTCTAGGAATGATGCTATCACTAGGCAGGATGCGGCTATATCAAACAGTATTTTGATCAGCCAAATTGGCTCTATGAATATTGGCGCTATTACTCAAGATTCAGTCACAGCAAGTACCGGTTTTATCAGTCAGGCGGGCTCTTTGAATCTTGCAATTATTAATCAATCGGATGCTATGGTAAGTACAGGCTGGATCTATCAATCAGGCTCTATGAACCAAGCTTTTGTAAGACAATTTTCTAACACTACAGAAAGCAGTGTTTTAATCAGGCAAGAAGGTTCAACGAACACAGCTGATGCTGAACAACTTATTGATGTCACAACAAGTAGTGTTTTGATCGATCAAATAGGATCGAATCATGCTAAAGCTAGCCAATCTGTTGATGTTACAGGAAGTCGCAGTTGGATTAGTCAATCAGGCTCGAACCAAGCTATTAACCCGGTGGCTCTATAGTTCTGTATAATACCCAAATGGATATTATTGATGCAAGAAAATTACCCGCTTCCGCGCAGGAAGAGAAACGCCGAACTGCCGTAAAGCTTTGGAAGAAATCAGAGTCTATAGCAGAAATTGCACGGA
>NZ_JBGMEK010000091.1:0-14402 GCF_041447265.1 Microbulbifer epialgicus | reverse complement strand
GTTCGGTCCTCCGGGTTTAGGCTGAGAAATCGACAAAATGAAAATCGATCGCGTATCTGATATTCCAGCTCATCATCCGATAGGTTATATAAATGCTGTAATACAAGTGCCTTGAACATCAGTACCTTATCAAAGGGTCTTCTTCCAGCATTACTCTTTCTTGGAAGTGTGGGGATTTTATTCAAAGTACTCCGGAAGTCCTCCCATTCAATCAACTTGCGCAGAGCAACCAGTGGATCATGTTCATTTAGCTTGCGATGGCGGTCATCAAGATCGAAAAAACTCGGCTGCATTTGACAATAACCTTTACTGGTGAGCGTTTAGACTATTTTACCGGAAAATAGTGAGTTTTTAGAGGTGCCCTTAAAGCCATAATGTATAACGTATCGACCATACTCATTATACTTCTCCTAAAATTCACCCCAGGCAATCTTTAAATCAACGGCGGGGAGAGGATATTGATGAGCAGGATAGGAAGATTTTGAGTTGGATTTGTAGTGACCTGCATTCAACTCTGAAGTGCATCAGTTAATCGCCTTGAAAATAAAGGTCAGCTGAAGGTAACATCTACCGCTTCTTCTCCGCCTAGAGATTAAATGATGCACTTCAGAGTTGAATGCAGGTGATTGATTAGAGCCCAAGTGCGTTATAGGGCTCTTTGTTAGGGATTTTCATGTGTTTAGCACGTTCTGTGGTGCAATACCACAAGGTGAATGGAATGATTCAAGGGTAGTCAGTAATGATTAGGTGTAGTTTCGCTGGGGCGATTAAGCAAGTTATGAATGCCGGCATATTGGCTGTGCTGTGGTTGTCCTTCGCGATATTTTCTGTGGGTGTCTACGCTGAGGTGCTACTCTATCCTTTGGCGGAAAGGGTGTATACTCCTAACCAATACATTGCCGGCTTCTCTGACCAACCAAATGACGCCCTTGAGATCGAGATCAACGGTGCGATTACTGCGCAAACGAGGGCTAATGCCACCGGTGAGTTTGCCTTGAGAGTGGCACTGAGTGAGGGTGAAAACCTCATCCGTGTGAAGAGCACAACCTCAGCAGAGGTTTCTAATACGCAAGCTCTCAAATATTTAAATGCCGCTGATAGTGACAACACCGATGGGCAGCTAGAGGTCCGCACAGATATTGTTGCTCCAACACTGAACCTACCCAATACCGATGGTTTGACAAATCCTATCAACCTGACAGGTACCGCGGAGCCAGGGACAACGGTTAGTTTTTTTGTAAATGGCCGTATAACAAGAAATATTAATACTGATGATAGTGGTGTTTTTTCTACATGGGTGCCTTTGGAGGATGGCGATAATTCCATCTACGCGATTGCTGAGAAAGATACAGGGCAAAGTGTTGCCTCGAACAGTGTGACTACCATTTATACGAACACCCTAGTTCGGGACTGGTCCGGGAATGTTTCTACCACCTTAGTGTGGACCAAAGGCGATGGTTCGCCCTATGTTCTCAATAGTAATCTGAATATACTCCAAAATGCCACTCTTTGGATTCAGCCGGGAGTTGAAGTTGTTGTGGATGGCAACCACAAGTTAACAGTATCCGGCCATTTGCAGGTCACAGGGTTTAGCGAAAAGCACGTTAAATTTAAGCCATCTACGCCATCCTGTAATGGCATTAATACCCGACGTGCGGATTGGTCGGGTATTGAAGTTGTCGCAGGGGCTACGACGACTATAGATTATGCCGAGGTGCACTGTGCTTATATAGGTATCCACTTTAATGGTGGCGATGGCTCACTACGTAACTCTGAGATTTTGAATAATTACACGGGTACTCGCACAATAGCCGCTTCTGCTGCGGCCCGCATCGCTCCACAGATTAGTGGTAATACGATTCGTGGCAGTCGTGAGGGTATTTATGTATACCTCAACAGTGACCCGCAGATCAGTGCTGGCAACGTGATCACTGAAAATCTATTTGGTATCTATGTTGATGGGCATGATAATGATGTGGAGCAAAACCCGGCTCCGGTAGTAACTGGTAACAGTCTCTACGACAACAGCTCTTATAATTACGAGGTTGGATTTTTTGCTAATGGAAAATTTAACCCTCTGGATGCCACTGGAAACTGGTGGGGTAATGCTGAGCCCAGTCAAATTGATAAAAAAATCTATGACTGGACAGATTACAACTATCTTCCAATTGTGGATTACCGTCAATTTCTTGATGGCCCTGAGGGCGAGACCGCCTATAAAGGAGAGGCGCTACTCGGCTATTTAAAAGAAGATACAGATCTGTCCGATGATAGCTATTTGATACTCGGAAGGGTGGAAGTTGCAGTGGGCACAACATTAAATATTGATGTAGGCACTGAGCTCCGTTTTGCCGGTAATTATCCGTTGCTGGTTCGAGGCACACTCACTGCACAAGGTAGCGAGTCTTCGCCGATTGTATTTAAGCCGACTGCCCAGGCCTGTGATGGTAAGAATAACAATGTACAGTGGCCGGGTATTGAGGTGATTGCGGGTGCCACCGCAAGTATCGAACATGCCGAAGTACACTGTGCGCATATTGGTGTTCACTTTAATGGTGGCGATGGCTCAGTGCGCAACTCCGAGCTTTTGAATAATTACAAGGGTATTCGCACTACAGCAGCATCCGCTGAGGCTCGTATCGCTCCAAATATTACCGGTAATATCATTCGTGGCAGTCGTGAAGGTATAAGTGTGTACTTTAACAGTGACCCACAGATCACTGCAGGCAACGTGATCACTGGTAATCTATGGGGTATTTATGCCGATGGGCACGATACAGATGCGGCGCAAAATCCGGTTCCGGTCGTAACCGGTAACAGTATTTACGATAACATCTATCACAATTATGAAGTCGTTTACTTTGTTAATGGCGTATTGACTACTCTGAATGCCACCGGTAACTGGTGGGGAACGGCAGATCCTAGCCAAATCTCTGCAAAAATCCTCGACTGGACAGATTACAATTACCTTCCAATTATTGACTATCGTCAATTCCTCGACAGCCCTGGGGGCGAACCTGTTTATAAAGGAGAGGCACTACTTGGCTATTTTACAGAGGATACAGTCCTGCCCGAAGATAGCTATTTGATACTTGGTCGGGTGGAAGTTGCGGCGGGTACAACCTTAAGTATTGGTGCGGGCACGGAACTCCAGTTTGCCGGCTATTTTCCGTTGCGGGTTCGAGGAGCATTGAGTGCACAAGGCAGCGGGGCCTCGCCTATTGTGTTCAAGTCGACCGCCCAGACTTGTGATGGCAACAATACCCAGCGGCGAGACTGGCCAGGCATTGAGGTGATTGCGGGTGCAACCGCAAGCATCGAATACGCCGAGGTGCACTGTGCTGATATCGGTATTCAATTTAATGGCGGCGATGGCTCAGTGCGTAGCTCCAAGATTTTGAATAATTACACTGGTATTAAAACCACAGCGGCATCCGCTGAGGCACGCATCGCTCCGAAGATTACTGGTAACACGATTAGTGGTAGTCGCGAGGGTATTGATGTGTACATTAATAGCGACCCACAGATTAGCGCTGGCAATGAGATAACCGGCAACTATATTGGCATCAATACCGATGGACACCGTACTGATACGGCGCAAAATCCCGCCCCCGTCGTAACTGGCAATAGCCTCTATGACAACAGCTTATACAACTACCATGTCTTGTACTATGTCGATGGAGCATCGACTACTCTGGATGCGACCGGTAACTGGTGGGGTAGTGCTGAACTAGAGCTGATAGTCGAGTCTATTTTTGATTTCAATGACCAGCCGAATTTACCACTTGTAAACTACAGTGGTTACCTGGATGGTATGAACGGTCAGCTCGCTTATGATGCTGTAACTTTATTTGGTTCTATCGCAGAGGATACGGTTCTACCCGCCGATGATTATCTGGTGCTACAGAGTTTAAAGGTGGAGCCAGGAATTACCCTGTCTATTGAGGCTGGTGCCAACCTGAGTTCTGCCCCAGATCTAAAATTGCAGGTTGCTGGCACTTTGCTTGTCCAGGGCACTGTGGAATCTAGAGTGGACTTTGCGCCGCTCTCAATACAGACTACGCCAGGGGAGTGGTATGGTATCGAAGTGGTTGCCGGCGGCAGCGTTGATTTAAACTATGCGCGAGTAGAGGGGGCCGAATACGGGCTAGACTTTAACGGCGGCCAAGGTACGGTGCGCAATTCTCTGTTCCGTTTTAATACCTACGGCATTTATGTACGTGCTGGCAGTAATCCTCTGATTACCGATGGCAATGAAATCACGTTCAATGATTATGGTATTTATATCGAGGGAGATGGTAATGCGGTTAACAACCCACGACCGGTAGTCACTGGCAATAGCCTTTATAGTAACAACCATCATGATCTCTATGCTACCAATTTTGGCGATCCGACAAACGTTAACTTGGATGTCAGTGATAATTGGTGGGGCACGGCGGATGAGGCCGCCATACAAGCACAAATCTATGCTGATGACAGTTCATCGCCACAGGTGGATTTTAGTGGGTATAGAGATTCAGCCACTGACCTACCCGCGGTGCGCCTCAGTGATGTGGCCCTGCAAGTAGTAAAATTCTATCCACTTGAGGGCGAGCGGGCGCAAGGTAGTTTCAGCCTAAACCGCCCTGCCAATGTCACCATTGAGATCCGCCGGGATGCCGACGATAAGCTAGTCTACCTGGCTAGCGAAAGCTATGTTGAGGCCGGTGTGTATCCAATTTCCTGGGATGGGCGAAACAACCAGAACGAGCTTCAGTCTGAGGGCCTGTATAGAGTTGTACTGCGTGCAAATGACGGGCTCGATGACTTTATCTACGATTTGCCGAAACCCAATGGTGAAGGTTATGTCCAGGGCACTGTGCCTGCCTTCTATGATGTCTACGCTAACGAACTCTATAAGGTTTCGGTGCAGTTGCGGACGCCGGGCTTGGTGAGTATGCAGGTCACACCAAGTGGCGAATCTGCCTTCAGTGTGTTTGAAGATGTATTTTATCCCCAAGGTAATCATTGGCTCTATTGGAATGGGCGTGATCCTGAAGGACATATCGTAGAATCCTCGGCAGCTATCTATTATCCGACACCCAAGCTAGTACGTAGTACTGCTATCTATCTCGCCGGCATTGCACCACGCATTACCGGTGCCGCAGCGGCTCCAAGTATCGAAGTTAAATCAGACCCCTACCGAGTCAGCCACAGCTATGAGCAGCTGACACGTATGGCCTATCAGGTCAGTACCGATGCCGTTGTCACTTTTAGCCTACTGCCGCCGGGCATTGTCGACCCCAATCATCCCTCTGCGACTGTACTGGTAGATAAGCAATTGATGAGCGCGCAGGATGGGGAGGGTAATGCACTGTTACACGAAGTGGAGTGGCGCGGTTATGACGATTCCGATCCTAATGCGGTGTTAGTAAGTGATGAGGGGGCTTACACCTTTGCTATTCAGGCGACTTCGCCGGAGAGTGGTGAAAGTAGCTTGTATCGCGGTATTGTGAATCTGTATCGCTAAGTGGATAGAAGTTCGATGTTTTTAAAAAAAATAAGTCGGTGGATTTACTTATTGTGTCTCAGCTGTTTCACGCAGCTGGGGGATGCCGATGATATTGCTTATCTGGGCGTAGCTGACGGCTATTGGGAAGTGTGGCGCACGAACACCGAGGCCGACTCTGGCGAGCAGTTAACCCCGTTTGGTGCGGATGTCTCGCGTATCTCCTAGTATCTGGATGGGCGTCATCTGCTGGTTAACCTTCACGATGGTCACTTGTACCAGTTGAATGCTCGCAACAAAGTACTGGCTCAGATTGAGGCGCTGCTCCCCAATATTCTGGATGCAGTTGTTAGCCCCACAGGGGATACCCTGACGTTCTCCCTCAGTACCTCCAACAGTATCGATGACAACGATGTACGCTTTGACCGCTTTTCTAGAGATTGGCCTTAAGCATGAGTTTCTCACTCTCAGATGAGTCATAGGTTTAATGACTTATCTTTCTGTGACACGCCACATGGTAAGGAATACGCTAACTTGTGAGTGTATTTACTTGGTTTGTGCTGTTGGGGAGTGATTGGCTAAAAATCAGCTAGAAAGAAAATTTTTATAATCTTTTCCTATAAAATGAATTATAAGCATTTGATAGTAAGGGTTGGTTTCTGGTAGCTGTAGATAGTGATTTTATAATGTTTTCCTACAATCCACAGATATCGATTTAACTAAAAATTAACAAGGATTTATCCAAAGCTTGTAATTTCATTCCACAAAATTATAGAGGTTATCACATAGTAGGCAGCTCCAGGCCATAGAGTTGCTGCGTGGAAATCCATCCTATTTTCTCATGTTAATGTTTCAGTAAGCGCATCCACCATTTTTTATTTTTTAAGTACCAGTTAATGGTCTTAATAATGCCAGTTTCGAAACTTTCTACAGGTCTGTAATCTAATTCCTTAATTGATTTTTCTGGATCAATTGCATACCGTCGATCGTGCCCTGCTCTATCCGCTGTAAATGTAATTAAATTTTCCGCCTTAGCACTGGCTACCATTTTTGCATTGGGAAACTGGAATACCAGTTTGGGGAAGGCAGAAAACTGGTCATTCATCAACTTACAGATCAGCTTAACGATATCAATATTCGTCCACTCATTAACTCCACCGATATTGTAACACTCGCCGATACGTCCCTTTTGGAGTATTTTTTCAATCGCTCTTGCATGGTCCTCCACATAAAGCCAGTCGCGAACTTGAAGTCCATCGCCATAGATAAGCAGAGGCAGGTCGTACAAGATGTTAGTGATAACAAGGGGGAAAAGCTTTTCAGGAAACTGGAAAGGGCCATAATTGTTTGAACAATTACTCGTAGTTATTCGTAAGCCATAAGTGTGATGATATGCACGTACTAAATGATCTGAAGCTGCCTTGCTTGCGGAGTAGGGACTGTTAGGCGCATAAGGTGTAGCTTCACTAAAGGCGGGATCTTTAGGCTCAAGAGTGCCATAGACTTCATCTGTGGATACGTGATGAAATCGATGTGTACCTAAATTGACCTCTTCGTCCAACCATACTTTTTTTGCTGCTTTTAATAAGCTATGAGTACCAATGACATTGGTTTGGATAAAAACATCTGGTTTGTTAATAGAGCGATCAACGTGGCTTTCAGCTGCAAAATGTACAAGTGTATCTATACAACGCTCTTTGAGTAGAGACTCTACCAGGTGAGTATTGCAGATATTTCCCCTATAAAACTTGAAGTTAGGATTGCTTTTAACCAATTCTAAGTTAGCTAAATTACCGGCATAATTTAGTGCATCAAGAACTGTAACTGAATCTTGCGGATAAGTGTTCATCCAATAGTGTACAAAATTGGCACCAATAAAACCGGCGCCCCCAGTTACCAGAATATTTTTCATTTTATGTGAATAATTAATTTCTAAATGTCAAATTAAGGTTTGATGCCTAACTGAGCTGAAAAAGATCCCACCCTCTTCAATATTATCTGCTTTGAAGCACTAAAATGATTTTTCCTAAGAATGGCATTGATTAAAACAGTTAAGTGTCCAGGAGTCTTTCCCTTCTTTTAGAAAAAGCCAACTTGAGGGATTCCCGCCAGCTCTTTAGGTTGATATTCAAGTCAGTTTGTAAACGACTTTTGTCCAGTACACTATAGGCGGGTCTTTGTGCCGGTGTAGGGTAATCTTTTGACGCTATGGCGTTAATTGCGACTTTTTCATTGTCTGGAAGTAGTCCACTCAATTGAGCCTCATCATAAATTGCTACGGCAAAGTCATACCAGCTAGCAACACCCAGGTCAGTACAGTGATAAATTCCTTGTAGAGACTCATTACGTACAAGACTAAATACTGCTTTCGTAAGTGTTTCTATCCAGGTGGGTGTGCCAACTTGGTCCACCACTATGCTCAACTGATCATTTTTACTCATCATTCCCAACATAGTGTTTACAAAGTTTTTGCTATGATTTGCATATAGCGAAGCAGTTCGAAGAATAACTGCATTGGGTAGTATCTTCTGAATAATTTTCTCAGCTTTTGCCTTACTTAAACCATAAATATTGATGGGATTAACGCTATCCGAGATAAGATATGGAGAGGACTTGTTCCCATCAAAAACGTAGTCAGTTGAAATTTGTAGTAGGCGGATATCAAATTGTTTACAGGCTAGCGCAAGTATCTCAGGACCCCTTGTATTTGTGGTGAAGGTGAGCTCATGCTCATCTTCAGCGTTATCAACGGATGTATACGCAGCCGCATTGATGATGACATTGGGCTGTATTTTTTTGACAGCCCTAAAAACGGCTGCTTTATCAGAAATATCGAGCACTTGTCGCGAAAGAGGAATGAGCTTTAAATCCTTAGGGCAATCAAATTGAAGTTCTCGTCCCAGCTGACCATTACTGCCAGTAACTAAAACTTTCATGAAATTATTTCCTGTTTTTGGTTGCATCACAGAAAACTTGAGCTGCCTGAGTTTCTGATACTCTCATAGCTACTTTATTATTAAATACGAATTTAATAATGTGCCTGTTAATAACGAATCCCTATATTCAGCATTTAAAGTATTTCGCATCTCTAAAGTATCCGGCATTACGATCTTTGTCCGAGATTTTTGGATGTTCTCCTGTGGCAAGTAGCCAACTTATACGTAAATCTGGATCATTCCATAAGATTGAATATTCATATTCTGGCGCATAATAGTTGGTGCACTTATATGTAAAATCAGCAATTTCGCTTGTGACATAGAACCCCTGGGCGAAACCTTCTGGTATCCAGAGTTCCTTATGATTTTCATCTGATAGATGAATCCGGACCCATTTCCCAAAAGAAGACGACCCCTTACGAAGATCAACATCAAAGACGCTGCCGTAAGTTACTCTAACTAATTTACCCTGAGTCATTTTTGCTTGATAGTGCAGTCCTCTTAAAACACCTCTGAATGATCTTATATGGTTTTCTTGAATAAAGTTACTCTGAACGCATCCTTGATTAAATATATCTTCACGAAAACACTCGAAAGAATAGCCTCTTTCTTCAGAAATCACTTTAGGCTGAATAATTTTTACGTCAGGGGTGTGTGAATTAAAAATATAAATGTAGTAACTTGTAAAAGAAATCTATTGTGGAATAAGTAAAAAATTGGCTAATAAATGGTAAAATTTAAAGAAATTAGGTTTGAAGCTTACTTCATTATTGAAAGTAAAAAACAAGCTATCTCATGAAGTAGGCTTTTACCCTTTCCTGTATGCTCGTAGTCAACGTCTATGTCTATACGAGCCTGACTGAAGCGTATTCTTCTCCTACGCTTATTTGCAAAATCTCTACTTTGGTTAGACACTCTAGATGTTGCTGCTAATTTTTTGGCAATATGCAGGAAGTATAGAATTAGATATGTCTATATCGATTAGAGAATAAAATATTGACGCTCAATTCATTAATAATGACCTTTGGATAGTGACGTGGGATTAAAGGTCAAGAAAAAATTTATGACTCCACTACTGGATATTGAGTCATCAGAGGCCTATTAGAAGGGTGCACCTAGCCACCAACGCCAGACACTCTTAAGTAATAAACTATGTAACAGAGTTGCATCATGGTCAGATCAAGTAAACCAACCAAAAGCACTCGCAAACAATATTCCAAGAAATATAGGAGGGTGCTCTAGCACCTGTAACCAAAGTTAGTAAGCGTTGCCGCTACAAAGCACAGGCAGGAGATCAGTATTAACGCAATGGCCAGGGTATTGAGCTTATCTCGCAATGACTTTTACGGCTGGACGGCACGTGCCACCACCTGATTCATACGTCAACAATATCACAAGCTGCCAAATCGTTCGATACAAGAGTGGTTTATGGACGGATGAGGACGGATTATATTTGACCGTAGTGGTCGACCTTGATAGTCGGCTGGTTATAGGTTGGACGATGTTAGAAAGAATGGCGACTACATTAGTCTGCGATGCATTAGAAATGGCTTTGTGGCGATGAAAAGACCTAATGACGTTATCAGTGCATACTGACAGAGGAAGCCAATGCTGCTCCAGAGATTATCAATCTTCAATTAAGGCAAGTGAGGTGCGGTTAAATTATATTGTTGCTTAGGGCGTCTGTAAAAATCGCGGTTCACTCGGATTTATCGCATGAAGACACTCATGATTCTGTGCTGTCAGATATCAAAAATTAATTTATAAAGGAAAATATAAATTAACGAGTTAATACTGGGTCAGAAGGAAAGAATACACTGCACTCGAGGCGCGCTCTGAATACATCTCTGTAAGCTCGTAATGGGCATCCATGCCTCTTACGGTCCCGAGCGCAGTGTATTCTTTCCTTCCCCTAGTAATATAACAAAATTTGTAATGCTATCGGTTTTAGATCTGCACAAGCCTATGAAAGGCCAAAAGATTTACATATCTGTGTCAGTAGTTCATTGTCAGGTTAATTGGGGAGCCACTGAATTACTCCGTAAATCGTTCTGAAAACCTCGCAGAGATATTACGGAATTATTCAGAGACTCCCTAGTATGTAACGTTACCATATACTAACCTCGGTAACGTTACATTGAATTGATATTCGACTAAGCTGTGGGGTCGTGTTGTTCAGATGGCAGGCTTGCAATAGCTTGGGAGTCTAAATTGAATACACCTTTGACAACTTGCGATGTGATGGCCAATGCGCCAATAATAAACACTACATCGCCAATAGTTCGTATCCATCTTAAAGTTACGAATGTCTCACTTTGCAGCATGCTTTCACTGCGGGCATACCACAGTCCCTCTGAAGCACTAGCCATAAATTGAATAATGCCAACCGGTAACAAGCTGGTAAATAACATCAAGGCCAACCCGGCGTTCATCCACCAGAATGCAGTTTTCATCAATGTTTCGTTAAAAATCAATTGTGGTCTGATGTACCTAAGTACCAGTAAAGTAAATCCTAAGGCCAAAAATCCGTACACACCGAACAGTGCTCCATGAGCGTGAGTCGCCGTGGTATTCAATCCTTGCAGATAATATAGAGCAATGGGTGGATTAATGGTAAAGCCAAGTACACCTGCTCCCAACATATTCCAAAAGGCAACGGCCACGAAGAACATCAATGGCCATTTAACTTTAGCCATCCAAGGAGCGCGATTTTTTAAGCTGTAATGATCCCAAGCTTCGTAACCCAGCAGGATAAGTGGGACCACTTCGAGTGCGCTAAATGTAGCACCAATAGCCATAACGGGTGTTGTTGTACCAGAAAAATATAAATGATGAAATGTACCTGGTACTCCTCCCAGCAGGAATAAAGATGCTGATGCTAGCGAGGTCACTGTAGCCATGCGTTTCGACACCAGTCCCATGTTGAAGAAAATAAACGCAAGGGCGGTCGTGGCAAATACCTCGAAGAATCCTTCCACCCATAAGTGCACAATCCACCAGCGCCAGAACTCCATGACTGAGATGTGTGTGCGTTCACCGTAAAAGAAGCCTGCACCGTAAAATAACCCTATGGCAATCACCGAAGCAGTAAATAATGCCAACAGATTTTTATCACCCTTTTGTTTTAATGCAGGCACGATACAGCGAAGCATCAAAATCAGCCAGAGCACCACACCAGCAAATTTACCAACTTGCCATAGCCTGCCAAGATCTACATATTCATAGCCTTGATGGCCAAGCCAAAAGCTCACCTCGGGTGGTAAAACTTGTGCAATAGCTAGGTAATTACCAATAAATGAGCCGGCCACCACCGCAATCAAAGCCCAAAACAACACATCAACACCGTGTTTTTGAAACTTTGGATCATTACCGCCGTTTATAATGGGCGCCAAAAATAATCCAGCGGCTAAGAAACCTGTAGCAATCCAAAATAACGCGGCCTGGATATGCCAAGTGCGAACCAAGCTATACGGAAACCACTCCGATGTTGGAAGGCCGTAAAACCCTTGCCCTTCGACAGTATAGTGAGCAGTAAAGCCGCCCAAAAAGACTTGGAAGGTAAACAGTGCCACGATGAGCAACAGATATTTACCAAGCGCCTTTTGCGAAGGGGTCAAATTAAATGTACTGATTGGATCTTGATTGGGCGCATTAGGATGCTGCTCATCTTTGCGTAAGAATGCCCACGCCCAAACCAGTGCGCCTACACCGGCAATTAACAACACTACACTGATAATGGACCAAACAATGTTTTCTGAGGTTGGTTTATTATCAATTAATGGTTCGTGGGGCCAATTATTGGTATAAGTAGCACCGCCTTTTGAGCGTTCAGTCGAAGCCGCCCATGCAGTCCAGAAGAAGAACTCAGTCAATCGTGTTCGCCGTTCAGTACTGGGTAAGGTTACTTCTTTCATGGCGTAATTTGCTCGAGTTGGCTGCAGCGAGGGATCGCCGCCAAAGAGCGCGTCATAATAACTTGCGGTGTGTCTTATCGCCGCTATCCTTCGCTCGGACAACGTTACGGTATCGGTATGCTGGTTATAGGTATTGGTCCGATAATCTAGTTTTAGGTCATACAGCAAGGCATGCTTTTCTTTATCGGTTAGCGAATTGTATGATCGACCAAATTCCGCCTGTGCGGCTAATGCTAACCAGTTAACTAACTCGCGATGTAACCAGTCGGCGGTCCAGTCTGGTGCCTGATAGGCACCATGCCCCCAGATTGACCCCAACTGCATGCCTCCAACTGACTGCCAAGCGGTTTGGCCATCTAAAATTTTATTTTTAGTTGTCAGTAGTTCGCCACTCTCAGACACAAAGGCTTTTGGAAGTGGAGGTGCCTTACGATAGACTTCGACGCCGAAATAGCCGAGAATCGAAAACGTCACAGCTAAGACGCCAATCAGAGTCCACCAAAGTGATTTGTAAGCGCTCATCTTAATTATCCTTGCTAATGTCAATTAGCGTTTTCAAATTGAATGGTGTTTTCGATATAAATATGCAATTTTAAATCGCGCATAAATGCTTGAAAGGAGAAATACAGCTTATACCAGGTATTCCATGTCCCTAGTGGTGATGGCTTATCATCAATCAGACTATTAGTGTTTTTAATATCCATCGTGTAGTCGTCATGCTCTATGGGACTGGTATTAATGGACCCATTCATTATGGGTTGGTTAGCCAACAACAGAAAAAACATTTACACCTCCTTTTCTATGTGTTGCTCTATTGGGAAATGAAACTGGACTAAGTGATCTGCAGGAATCGCGGGGTAAGCCGAGTGCTGACCATGTATGGTCTCGACCCGTTCGGAAAACTGATGTGATTCGCCTATCTGTTGCCGATAAAATTCATGAAAATTAGCCCGCAGTTGCTTAATTAGCTCCGCGGTACCTAATGCTTCCCAGTTAATTCCTTGACTTTGTCGGCTGCTCAAGGTCTTTAAATATTGGAGCGTGGCAACTGGGGCCAGAGACCTTTTAGCGAAGATCCCCCCTGATTGCTTAAACAACAGCAGGGCCTCACTCGGTCTCGCGGTGGCAGTTGGGCTGATAGGCCAATTGTGCTGGAACATGTCCCCCTCTAAACATGCCTTCCAAATGCATCAATAAGGGCAATGTACACCCAAAGCTGAAAGATGTAAACTAGATGAATCTTTGTGCGTTCCGATAGCGGAACCACCCAAACTGCATATTTAGGGGTTTTGTTAATGAAAATCACACGATTTACGGATTATTCCTTACGAGTACTGATGTACCTTGCGGTACAGGACCAAGATCTGGTCACCATCAGAGGAGTGGCTGAACGCTACGGAATATCCAAAAATCATTTAATGAAGGTGGTCCAGGAGCTGAATGCTAAAGGCTATTTGATCGCAACACGGGGTAAGTACGGGGGAATTCGTCTTAGCCGGGCTCCCGAACATATCAATGTTGGACAACTGGTGAGATCCATGGAGAAAGACTCTACTTTGGTAGAGTGCTTCGGACCAAATAATCAATGCGTTATCACCCCTGCCTGCCAGTTAAAGCAAATGTTTGC
Organism: Microbulbifer epialgicus; assembly: GCF_041447265.1. Lineage (NCBI taxonomy): Bacteria > Pseudomonadati > Pseudomonadota > Gammaproteobacteria > Cellvibrionales > Microbulbiferaceae > Microbulbifer > Microbulbifer epialgicus. The sequence goes on along the minus strand of NZ_JBGMEK010000091.1, from coordinate 437 downwards.
CGAAGCCATGGAAAGCTTTTTTACCTGCCTGGACCAATACACCTTGGCAGATCTAATATTGGACTCGAGTCGGCATGCCCTTGTAAACATACTAGCAATACCAGTCGGCATCGAAAGCACGAGTCACTAGCCGGACATCCCACATAAACACATTACTTTAAAAATCTCGTCCGAGAATTGCTGGCGGAGATATGCAAATCTGCAAGTATTTAATGGGCTTGCACCGGTATATGGCTGATGGCGGCTTATCTCTGTGCCTTATTAGCCCATTAACTTATAAATTTCCCAAGCTAAAAAATGCGATCTCTGACTATAAAAATTACATATTCCTTTGAGGTATTTAGTTTAACGTAGAAACCCACGTCCTACGGACGTGGTCATGAGTGACTGGCTTTGCCTGTTACGAGTGAGGTGGCTCATGTTACACCTAGGTTCGA
>NZ_JBGMEK010000090.1:0-15030 GCF_041447265.1 Microbulbifer epialgicus | reverse complement strand
TCTGGAACTGTCAAACTATGCGTGCCTCCCCAGCAAAGCTGGGGGGTCTCCCATTTTTACTAGCGCTACGTTCTTCACTGTCAATTCCCTGCGTTTTGAAAATCATTTTTCATCCTTGATTGGCAACTTACCCCAGTTAGGGTATCGCTCCTTTAAAATGGCCTCTTGCTCTTCTTTAGTCTGAATAACATCCTCAATATTACAAACACCGATTTCGTTTATGGTAATTTCATTGTTGTATTTTTCAATGAGTTGTCTGGCTTTCAAGCGGTTTTCTTCAGATGCTTGACGACGACCCGCGAAGTCCTCGCGCATCATTTGGAAGTTTTCTTCCAGTGTGAGCTTGCTATCCATCATGAAACCAACACTCACATGTACCACTGTGTTGACCTCTTGAGCGGTAAAATCAGGTACATCTTCCATTGTGGGATCAATGGTAGGGTCTGAGATTATCGATTCAGCGATATCGTCAGGGAGCACGAAGTACTGGTCATCATCAGCTTTGATTAGCATGTCAAGACCTCCAGAGGTTTTGCAAGTTCTTGTTCAAAAATTCGGTATTGATCGGTATCTGAAATCTTCTCGTTGCTCATAAACCATCCAATACCGCCCACGGTATGAAGTGCAATAAAATGTGGCAGTTTATGTTTGACATGTTTGTAAATCTCCCGTGCGCCGTGTCCATAAGCACGATTTTTTATATGAATCGCATTGGCCTTACGTCTGCCCAAATCATCAGTTAAGAGATAAAAGCCCAAAATAGAGATGCTAGGCAGGTCCGGTAGGATCATCTCGGTAGCGTGCTTGCCAATGGTCCTGGCTAATGACAATCCATGGGCGCTGCCCGAAATTGAGGAGTCCATGCTCCCATTGGCATTTGTGAATTTGATGCCTACCGCTTTTCCAGTAATGCCAGCCACATCGTGATAGCTGACCTGTATGGTGTAATTGGAACCTCCGACTGATATGACAGAGGTCTTTTCGTGTGTTTGCCTTAATAAGTAATGTCCAGCCATACTGCTTAGTGAGTCCTTTCTGTATGTTCGATTGTTAACCGCCATGCATCAATGGCAATTAAAGCTTACATTCAGCTCGGGTAGCAATATAAATACCCAACAGCGGTTTTATCCATAACATAAGACAAGCTAGACGTACAGGTTTTACTTTTCAGGGAGTCAGGAGAAGAAAAGCCCTCTGGCGGTTTGAAAACAGCGGACCTTTCAGGTTGCTATTCAGGGATGAATAGCGGGCGACAAAAATATCTTACTTGGGGCGGGGTGTATTTGCCTAGCTTCCAGGCTCGACGAGCTCATGGAGTGCTGTTTTCCCTCATGGATTAGCGCGTGCTGTCTAAACGAATCCATGGTGACGTTGCCGGTGGTGCACAGCAACGGTGATCACTTGGCGTAAAATGGAATGCTCGCGCACTTTCTTGGTATAGGTGGCGATCTTGGCTACAGAGCGGTTATTTCCAACCAGGTCTTTTAGGTAGGTAGGACCACCCACTTGGCTGATTAGATCGCTGAGGTACAGAGCACAGGACGATTGAACATAGGCACAATCCAAAGGCGCGCTACTGGTGCGCTGTTACTACGCACCCGGAACTGGGCAAATAGCCTGCCTTATCAAAACTTGCACGTTCAGGGCAAAATGCCAGCGGGGGGGGGGGCGCAACCAGGCGGAGGATCAATAGCAGATGGCAGCACCCGGCCAGCCAGGTCAGGCTAGGGGACGCGCCGATGGTCTTTCTATCTCGTTTTTTCTGCAAACCGCGCAGATATGCCAATTTTGTACGCCGCTCAAATCACTGCCTCTACTACTACTTCTGCAGCAGCTAGTAGCATCATGCGGTCAGTGAACTGAAAACTTTCACAGCCTTCCCTGATTAGTGTTTGAGTCGGGCTAAAGGATGCTTGCTTCCGGGTCCATGCGTCGCGAGCACCCTACTCCAGGCTATCTCTGGCGGTTGATCAGAATAAGGCGGCGATAACTTTGAGCAGTGGGTTGCAGGATTCAAATACCAGACTGGTTTCCACCCGGGGGAATGCCAAGTAGAAGATACCCAGCTGAGCAGCCCCCCCCTAACCTACATGGGAAGGTAGTAGGTAGCCCCCCATCTCTCTTATACGAATAAGGAAATTACAGCTATAAAAGATCAGGGTCAGCCCTTACTTTTATTGATATGTTTATTCGAACCTTGACAGCTCAGCCCAAATGAAATTTCGAGGTTGAGTGGAGCAACTGCAAACAGGTGGTGCTCAGCCTGGAGGAAATGGTCTGTATAAGAAACAGACGACCTTATGGACCATTTATAATATTTAAGGGATAAAAACAGTAACTTAGATAATGAATCCTGATCAATTTACCCAAAAACAGTCAAACACCCAAAGATGGTTCAGGATGGCTTTGAAGATGATGCAAAAGTCCTCTTAGCCACTTCTACACATTGGCTTCGTCACACAGGTGCATCAATGGATGTAGAAAATAGGGCTCTCAAAGATCTATCCGCAGACCTTGGACATGGAAAGCTTGGTACTACTGATAAGGAATACGTCCATGCAGATGATAAAGAACGGGCTGCTTCTGGGAGAACGAGGCGTGTTTAATTCGCACTTCTGCTGCCGGCTACTGCGGGCACGGCTCCTACTAGTTTCCTAGTAGCCCCAGAGATCCCTGATATGGCCTTTTTCCTAGTAGCCCCAGAGATCCTCGAGAGCCCTGATATGGCCTTCGTATCTCCTGAGCGGTGCCCTATCGCAGCGATGCCTTGAAATTCTATTAGTCATCGCTCGCGGCTGAGGGCTTCTCCTCAAACTCATTTCAAAGGGTATCCCTATACAGGGATACCCACTCTCAGTGGCCAGCCGTGGCTGAAGGTAACAACCGGCCCGTCTTTCGAGCCCCATTCCTTGTAATAATTTTGCACATCATCGTGTGTGTTAATGGTGTTCGGTGTTTTAGCGAATGCCGCAACAGGCTGAACCTTGTTGGCATTCGAGTCGGTCTGTACTAGAGTGGCGATGAAAGTGGTGAAAAGGTTGCTCAGGTTGCGAGAAAACGAGTTTAGACGTGGGTTACATCAGTATTGCTTTGAGTACGGGCAGACCCAATCACCAGTTTAATGAAAGCTCAGGGTGGCTTTGATGGTGATACAAAGTAGTCTTGACAACTTTAAGTCTAGATTCATTTTATGAGATTTTATGTAAATACCCTTAGACTGCCTAACCTAGACTCAATTGGTTTTCAGAAGAGTTTATAGCTGGCATATGAATCTTCCAACTTCATAGACATACCCAATTTCTTTATACCGAGGTATTCCAAGCGTCGCACCTGAGTCAGCGTCAATCCAAGAATCCCCATTAAAAAATACGTATTTATATAAATCTGATAGATTATATCCCTCACTTGCCTTAACCTCCCCTTCCGCTAACAAAATTCCTTGTGTTATAGAGTGATTGCCACCAGCAACCCAAAATATATTTAAAGGGTACCAATAGTGAATTGAATGATTAGGGTCTTGAGACCACATGCCACACTTTCGGCCCTCTCCGATTTTCCCCAACATATGGATGATACTAAAAGGATGCCAACAAGTTGGTAATACAATATCTCGTCCAAGCTTTGCTGTAGGCAGTAGACCTTTATTTATACGACGCCCATCAAGAAGAAAGTCAATCAAACTTTTTTTAATACTCGGAATGAATGTAATCCCTACGTCATTCCACTCAGAGAGAGGGTCTATTGCATGATGGTCTGGTTTGAGATAGGCATCTACCATGTGCCTACTCTGAATCTGGCGAAGAGCCAATCTTTGCAGGTCTTCCAGAGCTTCCTTTTGACCCAAAGCAGCCATTTTTTTTGCTCGCCTCAGTAATAATTGGAGCGTTTCTTGCGAGTTAGAAATTTTCTCCTTTGAGGATAGCTTTCGGATGGATCTTAAAATTTTTGATTTCATGAGTTAGATCAACTGATTCGCTAGTGGGAATAAGGAACTACCCCTTGGCGGGACCTTCCCGCTTATTTTTGCCGATGACCTTCCAGCCACCTGTAGGAAACCGAAATCGTCGCCTTTGGAATTAAACAAGTTCTGCGAGGATTCGCACACCGCCATTCGCGGCCAACTCGACCAGGCAAATCTCAAACAGCATAGCGGACGAATGGAAGCTTCGCGACCTGTTAACGGATCAGCCGTTCCCTTGAAGATCGGGAAGAAAGTTCGGTTATTGGGCAAGTGATGATATAGCTTCATGTCATAGTATACGTAGCCCTGGACTCACGTGCACCGAGGTGGGCGCGTACCGTGCCAAGCCCTTCAGCCCTTCCATCGAACAGCCAACAAAAAAATCACCTATCGATTTAAATAGCGAGCGCATTGTGTGATAAGCGTAATCGAGGGCGAACCAGCGATATTCGATGGTAACGCTTTCGGGGGCAGTCGTGCTGAGTACTGCCAATTCTCGTGTCGCTCCACTGGTCAAAGCATTCGTTGCTACGGCGCTCACTTGCCCTACTCCCGATTGGATGACCAGCAAAGGATGGAGTAAAGTGGAATGGAGGATCACTAAAGAGCAATGGGAAAATGGTCTTCCAACACCACGCTCTGGCTGATTTTTTACGTGCAGGGCAGCGCTAACCGTAGATTCAATTAAACGCTAGCTCCATCAACCGGGTTGGGATTCAATTCACGCGTGTCAACACCTTCCAAACAGTTAAGATTAATCGCAACCATGGGATGCCCCGCCGACTCCCCGTAGGCAAAGCTCTCAACCCCGCAAATTGAACAAAACAGGTGTCTTATTTCTTTTTTGTTAAACAGGTATTCGGTTAGCTTGTCGCTGCCGCTTTTTAACCTAAATTTTTCTGCCGGAGTAAAGGCCAATACAAATCCCATCGGCTTGCAACGAGAGCAGTTGCACGTAATAGCGTTGTTAATATCGACATCGGTTTCAAAATCCACGGCGCCGCACTGACAGCCACCTTTATAATATTTTTCTGACATTGTTATTTCCTCGAACGTGTGTGGGTTACAAATCGAATACGGTAGCGGTTCAGGGCTGAGTTTCATAAACAGTGACCCCCTCCGGTATTTGATACCACGGCTGTTTTTCACTTGCCCAAACATAAATTGTTGGATTAAAAATATCCGATGCTACCAGTGTGGTGGGTTTTAGCATAAGGTACTTATTGTTTGGATTCTCAGCTTCCAGGAACAACAACTGCGCGCAGACGATTGCGGAAACGGTATCTTCTACTTCGCCGTTCAAGAATATGATTCGCTCCCGAAGCAGGCGGGAATAGATATCAAAGGAACGTTCGCCTCGGCTGGACTGCTCAATTACCATCGGGACAAGTTGCATCGCTTCGCGCATAGGCGAACTCCTTTCTGTAGATTCTGATCTGGTACATTCAAAGATGTTATGCAGCGAGCATTAGCACCGGTCGATTGTCGTTCGCGGCAGGCGGCGTTTGCCGAATGGGTCGAGCGTCCACGAGTTGATGGGTAATTCTCAACCGGGTGCCGCCATGGACATTAGGGCCGACTTGGAATGTCACGATGCTTTCGCGGAAAGGCGATACTTCTTCGCGCATTCGATAACGAATTTCTTTTCCCGGTTCTGTCGATATGGGGGCAGCATCGGCCAAGTCCTTTTCGGGCAGCCATTTCTCGCGAAACTCTGGAATACTGATTGCTCGCCAAACCTTTTCAGGGGGCGCGTCAATTTCGTATTCCATTTCGAGTCTGTTCTCTTGCTGTTTGACCTCTGGATCGTTCATTGGTCCATGTCCCTTAGTAAATTTTTCAAAGCGTCAATTCGCGCAGGCCAATAGGTTCGATACATTGCCAGCCACTCCGCGATGAGTACGAGTCCATCTGGATCAACCTCATAGTTCACGAAGCGGCCTGTACGTTCTTCTCGAACCAGCTTGGCGTTGCGAAGAACAGAGAGGTGCTGCGACACTGCCGGCTGGCTGATCTCTATACCTTCCCGCAAGCTACTGGCATTCATGCTTCCGGATGCAAGCTTTTCAAAAATCGCACGGCGCGTGGGGTCGGCCAGAGCATTGGAGCGCCGACCGCGCTGTGTCTAAGTTAGTGTTGACTTCGGACGAGCATTATCGTTATCGTTGCTTGGTCTAAAACAGGTTAGGTTCGGGACGGTTGGCCCGCCCCCCGCTTTGCGGGTCCTTCTGTCACAAAGTGACGGCCCAAGACTTTCAAAGCGTTCGCATAGTGCGGACGCCGGTAGAAAGGGCACCGACATGAAACCACGTATCTCCGTTCTTACGCTTGCCGTCTCCAATCTCGAAAGCTCGCTTTCTTTTTATCGCGATGGGCTCGGTTTCCCGACTGAGGGGATCGTCGGTCGAGAATTCGAACATGGCGCAGTCGCATTCTTCGATCTTTCAAGCGGATTGAAACTCGCCATTTGGGCGCAAGACGATCTCGCGCATGATACCGGATTGCCCAAAAATCCGATCTGCACCACTGCTGGCAGCATTGGACACAACGTTCTGCAGCAGGAGGATGTTGATGACATCATCAGTGCTGCCGAGCGTGCAGGGGCAAAGATTATCAAGGCACCGCAAGATACTTTCTATGGCGGTTATGCAGGCTATTTTACTGATCCTGACGGACACCTCTGGGAAGTAGTCTGGAATCCGCAAATGCTGCCGCCTGGCTGATGTCGTGGGCGGATGCGCTCTGGCTTCTTGTCAGGTGTAGTAGTTCAGACTTGATCTGACAGTTACCGATTTTTCAGAAGGTGTTCTGTCAGGTCAAATTCAGTTTACAAATTTTTCCTTCCAGATGCTTTTTCCATCTTCAAGTCTTGCCATCGGTGTGCGGCCACAACACTTCTTACCTTGATGGGTGCGATCATTATTATAATAGATGAGCCATTCATACAGATCCTTTTGTAGCTCTTCTATTGATCCATATCCGGCCAATAAGCACTGATCCATACCAGAATTTGGAGGTACGCTTTGTATGGGGAGTGAACTTTTTATCACTAATCAATGGAAACGACGATTCTGCTTTTTAAAGAATCAAGCTTCTCATGTAGTCGCATGACTTCAATTTCCAGCTTTAGATTGATCTGGAACGCAGCTTCTTGCTTGAGTCGGTCTTTCTCTGCCTGCCGATTTTGAGACATCATAATTATAGGAGCCTGGAAAGCGGCAAGTGTTGATAGCCCTTAATTCAGCAATATATAGGGGTATGGATCAAAGGCATTATCGGCCATAAAAAAATAACTGTTGGTAATAATCCACACCGCAATAATCAAAAAGAATAGGCAGATAAAGCTCCAAAACCCTCCGAATCGCGAAACTCTATCAGCAACTCGCTCACCGAAAGTGAGCGACTCAACATAAGTATCATTGACATTCTCTGCCAAGGTGGTTTGATCGGCGATGCTGTTGATAACTCGCTTCTCGGAAGAGTCCAGCTCTTTGATATCCTTTCCCATCAGGGCCTTAGTTAAATTCTGAAAGTTTTTTTTCATCTCTTCCTCGCATTTCAGTCAAAGGGGAGTCTGTGAGCATAAAGTTTTCTGAGGGATCAATAAGAACCCGGCTGCCCATACCCTCACGCCCCAGTAGCATGAGGTAAGACATATCAGATCTGTCTGTCAGCGTAATTTCAATTGGCCATTGCTGGCCACCCAACTCAAGCTGGGTTTTGACCACATAACGCTCTTCAGATTTTCCATTAGATGACTTGATACGTCGAACATCAAAAAGTGGCGATTCACAAGCAACTACCTTATCAACATTATGGATATCTGGGTGAATATCAAAGGTGACCCAAGCACGACCATTCTTTTTCAAGCGCCGGATGTTATCCACGTGTAAAGAAGATGTTTTAGCACCAGTGTCCACCCTTACATGTAAATCGGAGATACTTAATTCTGGTAAATTACAGACTTCGATAGCGCCGATTGTAATTTTACTTGTTGATTTCATCTTCAATATCCTTTTTCACTGGCTTGTTGTGGGTGATTCTTACGGCCTTTTGAAATACCAATGAATTCGGATAGGTGACTATCGCATTATCTTCATCAAGCATAATGACATGAAACAGAGTTATCTCTTTGATTTGTCCAATGACCGTATTGTCTCCATCAATAATCTCCACCCAACTTCCCACTCGATAAGGGAAGAAGAAAAATACAATAATGCTGGCAGTGGCATTACTTAGTAGGGACCACTGGGCAAACAGTGCAACACCTAAAAAAGCCAGAGACGATCCTACCAGTACGCCCACGTCCTCAACACTGCTTCCCGTCAGCGCAATACCAGCAACGACACCAATAAATACCCAAACCAGCTGTATGGATTTGATGACATAATCGATACGGCTTTCATCAATATGGCGTTCAGCACCTACTCGATTAACTAGTTTTTTTATTGCCCGATTACCCAGGACTAAGCCGATGACTACAGTTAGCAATATCCCGGCTGTATATAGACTCATAAATTTCTCCTACTACTACATCTGTCTAATCACTCTGCTATTGGCTCAATATCAGGCGAGGACAGTTCAGGGCTTTCTTCAAGTACTTCCTGCATTTTTTCAATGATGGAGGCAATGTTTTCGTCACTTTCTGAAAAATAAGCTATGTGGAACATGGCATCACCTTCCTGAGCTAAAGGGATGTTCTGCTTACCGATGATAATGCCGGACTTATTTGCAGTGACCTTGGCTAAACTATCTCCGAAAGGTGTACCTATGTCTGCCAGAATATCGCCTCTAGTAACCTGATCGCCCAGCTCTTTTAGAGTGTTCACGAACCCACTGGCAGAAGCGCGTATCCAAGTACTGTTGTTGGCCACAAAAGGCATCACTTTTTTTCGCCTGATCTTGCGCTTTAGCATACCCAGCTTGCTCAATACATTGATAACACCACGAACTCCAGCCCGAATCGATATTTCATCAAAACGTAATGCTTGACCTGCTTCATAAAGTAAAATCTTTGTCTCCCATTCCACTGCGGCTTGACGCAGTGAACCATCCCTCAGGTTGGCATTGAGAAGTACTGGTACACCAAATGCCTCTGCTAATGCTCGGGTTTCTGGATCTGACAAATTCGCTCGAACTTGCGGCAGGTTAGAGCGATGGATGGCGCCAGTATGTAGATCAATGCCGTAGTCGCAATGCTGAACCACCTCTTCCAGAAAAATAGAAGCGACCCTTGCAGCCAATGAGCCTTTTTCAGAACCCGGAAAACAGCGGTTCAGATCGCGCCTGTCGGGCATGTAGCGACTCTGGTTGAGCACACCATATACATTCACCATTGGCACCAGAATCAAACTTCCTATCTTTAGGTTCAGGTATTTTGAGTTAATCAGGCGGCGAATGATCTCTATGCCATTCAGCTCATCGCCATGCACTGCGGCTGAAACGAATAGCGTTGGTCCCGGTTTTTTTGCACGCACGACGTGAATAGGGATAAAAATATCCGTATCGGTGTATAGATTTGCTACCGGTATTTCCAAGCGCCTTGATTGGCCGGGGAGGATGTCCACTCCGGCAATCGTCAACTTATCGTCTTGCATCAGCCTTTCCCCCGGGTGCGGGTGTGATTGGGCTTGGCTTTGGCTTCGATAAACTCATAGATCATACCTGCGACATCCTTGTTGGTTGCTGTTTCTATACCCTCCAGCCCAGGAGAAGAGTTGACTTCCATCACCACCGGCCCGTTCTTGGATTGCAAAATGTCTACGCCACACACACTCAAGCCCATAACTTTGGCGGCATTTACTGCCGTAGTGCGCTCATCTTTGGTCAGGCGCACCAGCTTTGCTGAGCCCCCGCGGTGCAGGTTAGATCGGAATTCCCCCTCTGCTCCTTGCCGCTTCATGGCCGCAACTACCTTGCCCCCAACAACCAAGCAGCGGATATCGGCGCCTCCGGCCTCCTTGATAAACTCTTGCACCAATATGTTGGCTTTTAACCCCATAAAGGCTTCGACAATGCTTTCAGCAGCCTTGTTGGTTTCAGCCAGCACCACCCCGATACCTTGGGTGCCTTCCAGCAGTTTGATCACAACAGGAGCACCCCCCACATTTCTGATCAAATCCTTAATATTGTCGGGTTTGCTTGCGAATCCAGTTCTGGGCAAACCCACATCCTTGCGAGACAACAGTTGCAGCGAGCGAAGTTTGTCTCGAGAGCGGCTAATAGCCACAGATTCATTGACACAGAAAGTGCCCATCATCTCGAACTGACGTACAACAGCCGTACCATAGAACGTGATTGAAGCGCCTAATCGGGGAATGACGGCATCGTAATACGGTAATTCTTCACCGTGATAACGAACGGTCGGGCGGCTTCGGGTAATGTCCATGTAGCAGTGCAGTGTGTCGATAATGTCTACCTGATGGCCACGAGCCTCTCCGGCTTCTTTCAAGCGGCGAGTGGAATACAACTCGGGGCCCCGGGACAAAATAGCGATTCTCATGAGCAGTTCTCCTAGGGCTAAAATGGGCGCATTTAGCTAAATTTTTCAACTTTGATAAATATTACTGGTTGTTGATTTTGTTACTTAAGTCGGCTTATATCCTATGAATACAGAGTCTCAGATCTGGCGGCGATCTTACGCCCTCGCAGAACCCTGGGTAAAACGAGTCATTTTTGTGTTTTCGATAAAATATTTTGATTGAAGTGGTATGAATACAGACCTTTTGCGCACTTTTTTGGAGGTTGCGAAGACCCGTCATTTTGGCCGGGCTGCCGAGAACCTATTTCTGACTCAATCAGCGGTCAGCTTTCGCATCAAGCAACTGGAAGATGTGGTTGGGGTGAAACTGTTTACCCGCGAGCGCAACAATATACTGCTCACCCCTAGTGGTGAGCGGTTGTTACCTCACGCGGAAAACTTACTGGCGGGCTGGCAGGCCGCGCTACAGGATGTAGGTGTAGCCGACCAGAAGCACTTGCAAATATCGATTGGAGGGACATCAAATTTGTGGGATACCTTCTTGCAGTCCCTTCTTCCGCAAATGGCTGGAGCCTTCCCGGGCCTCTATTTGCGTACTGAGATTAACCCCCAGCGAGAACTGACAAGGGCACTGCTCAGTGGCCGATTAGATATTGCGGTACTGTTCGATCCACCCAAGGTATCGGAGCTGAGGACCAGCCCAATAGGTGAGATGGAACTGATGTTTGTCTCAAGTGAAAATGTCTCCTGTGCGGAGGATATTGAGCACTTAGGTTATATCTTTGTAGACTGGGGGACAGCTTTTAACCTACAGCATGCCAAGTTCTTTGATCAGGCTATTGCGCCAGTACTGCACACAGGACAGAGCCATATAGCACTAGAGTTCTTGTTAACTCATGGCGGAGCTGCATTCCTGCCCAGTAATCTAATTGAACCTCTGCTTGCAGAGCGCAAGCTGTTTGAAGTGAAGCATGTTTATCGTGCCAGCCGCAGTATTTTTGCAGTTTTTAATGAAGAAAGTGAAAACAATAAGGCCTTTATACCAGTTGTTGAGTTTTTAACCCGGCGTGCGGCCAAAACGTTATCAGTCTAGGTAAAATGTAAATTAGCGCAATAAGTTGAACAGTTCGACATTAACCTGAACAAATAAGCACATAAGTTTGAACAAAACCCCTAGCGTTGGTTCTGTCGCAAACTTTCCGTATGGCTGAAACACACCTATGGCCCGGACACGGTTATCCTGCAAGTGCCATAAATCGACGATAGGCTGGGATGCCTTCCCGGCCCAGCTGTCCTTTTCGGATCATGTGAGCAATCTCAATCCCATCGAGAGTGGCAGCGGCTGAATGGAAGGCCCAAAAACCGTCATAGGCTTGGTTATGCGTTTGATAAACCGGTGATTCTGCTCAACGATATTGTTGAGATATTTGACCTGTAGGGTATCGATGAATGAAAGCCAGAAGCCCATCAGAAACAGGTAGATATTGATGTTGGTTAGGACGGCAACTGGCTCCGCTTTTGTCTCTGACTACCTTCTCTGGCATCCCATTGATGCCAATGGATTGCCGGAGAAGTGTGTTGCTTCGGCTTCATCTCGGGTTTCAAAGAGTATGAAGTCAACGGTCTCACTGGATTTATCGACTGCTCGATACAGGTATACCCACTTGCCCATAACTTTGATATAGGTCTCATCCATACGCCAGGAGGCACCTGCCTGGCTCTTCTTCTTTCTGGCCTCTGCGGCAATTTGCGAGGAATATTTGACAACCCATCAGTTGAGGGTGGCGTGATTAACAGTAACCCACGCTCCTGAATAATCTCTCCCAGATCACGATAGGAAACTGCATAGGGTAAATAGAAAAATACGGCATACAAAATCACATCTTTGGGGTTTCGCGCCCATTCCCTCGAAAAGTTCACTCTAATGTTGTAGGCCCGAAACTACCCTCTCCAGCTAAATTTCCCGCCTTAAATGACGTAATCTCTCCTTCCTAATGCAAACTTTTAGCTATCAAGATGTTATCTGTTGCCTCTCGCAAGCCACTATCCGTCTGCTATTGTAACAACAGAGTAGCCAAAGTCCCCTCCAACCATTTTTTATAGCTTGTATGAGGCCATCCTTTCTCGATAACCATTTTTTTAAACATTTCTCTCCCAGTGAGCGCCCATAAGATGTCGCGGGCTGCACTCACGGTTAACCCAAGCGCTAAATATTCCTGCTCGTAAAGTCGATCGAGGATGAATCGTTGTCTTTCATAGCGTTGATTTTCAAGTTGAGATATAAGGTCTTGCAGTTCAGAAGTAATGGACGCGTCGTCCCACAGAAATGGCATCTGCTCCATTTCCATCTCAAAAATAGTCACAGTTATGATGGGTGCGAGCTTTAAAGACTCCCTGGCGTCCGCCTGTTGGATGGATTTTTTCACGAGATTTAAATAACCCTCACCGAAGACAAAAGTTTGTCCTAGCTGGCTAATGATCCCAGCCTTTGACTTGAACAGCGCGTAAATCGTCGGTGGGGCTACGTCGGCTCTTTGTGCAATTTTGTTGATAGTCGACTTCTTTATCCCTTCTTCCGAAAATAAATGCCTTGCAGCTTCCAGTATTTTTAACTGGGTGGCTTGAGACTGTTGCTGACGACTTTTTGAGTTGTATTTTCTTTTCATTTCTCACATACTCTAATTGAATACAGCATACTATATTCAATTGACTATAGTAAATCCACTTTTACTCTATTGAATTTACTCGAAAGAAATACACGAAAATCAAATTTGATAACCTTCAGGAAGATATCAGGAATACGACGATGAATATATTACTTTGGTCTTTACAGGCATTGCTTGCGCTTCACACTACTATGGGAGCCGTGTGGAAATGGAGCCACTCCGCTACTGAAACAATGCCGTCGTTAGGTGCCATACCCAATGGAGCCTGGATCTCCTTAAGTGGGCTGGAGCTTTTGTTGTGCATTTGTTTGGTGTTACCGGCATTTCGTAAATCCCTTGCCAACCTGGCTCCGGTTGCCGCCTTGTGTATTGCAGGAGAAATGCTGTTATTCACCATAATACATCTTCTTTCAAGCCCACAAGATTTAAGCTCTGTCTTTTATTGGATGACGGTGCTTGCCGTATGCATTTTTATAGCTTATGGCCGTTTTTACTTAAAGCCCATCCGAATTGAGGACGCTGTTGAGAGAGTACAAGTATGAATGATAAAACAACAAAGCAGGATCAAACCCCGGGAAGCTTAATCGCTGCAAAAATCGAAACCCTGAATGATTGGCGAGGCAAAACACTTACCCATGTAAGAGCATTGATTAGTCAAGCAGCCCCCAATGTTGTGGAGGATATTAAATGGCGCAAACCATCGAATCCAAATGGGGTGCCTACCTGGTGTCACGATGGCATTATTTGCACGGGAGAAACCTACAAAGACAAAGTGAAGCTCACTTTTATGAAGGGCGCCCAACTAAATGATCCCTGCAAAATATTCAATTCCGGCATTAACGGTAAAACAAGGCGTGCCATCGACATCAAAGAAGGAGATGAAATCAATGCAGAGGGGTTTAAACAGCTCATTCGTGAAGCCGTTGCCCTGAATTCGGGCTGAGTGCCGAAAAGTCAGGGACTCATCGGCTATTCAATTGCTATACGCGTATGCGGCTAACTGTTACTATGCCCTTGCGTATTTATTACGGTATTCCTGCGGGGTTAGACCGGTAACTCGCTTAAACACGCCACGAAATATTTTAATGTCGTTATAACCTACGTTACGCACCAACGGCTGAATATTCTGAGAGCCGGCTTGCAATGCCTTTTTGGCCACTTTAAAGCGGCGAACAAAATTGCGCTTACTCACATGTATTTAACAAATAGAGCCCGCACTATGACACGTATGATTTTTGTAAACCTCCCTGTCACCAACTTGAAAGCGTCCATCGACTTTTATCAGTCACTGGGATTTGAGAACAATGCTCACTTCACTGAATTAAACCCTTTAGTTTTGATGAGCTTGTGGCGAGGATCGAAGCATTGCTACGCCGGCGCGCAGGTATCGGTAGCAACTGTGTACACATTGATAATCTCTCGATTGACTTGAATCAAAAATAAGTGAGCATTGACGGTCAGTTAATTACGTTACCGCGTAGAGAATATAATCTGATTGAATGCTTGTTCCTGAATCACTACCGGGTTCTAACCCACGGGGAAATTGAGCAAAAAATTTATGACGATTGTGTTGAACCGATGAGCAATGTGGTTGACTCGGCGATATCAAAGCTACGTAAACTGATTGATCAAAATAACACATGGTCTTACATCATCACTCACCGAGGGCACGGGTATCAATTGCGAGAGTTTTAAAACATTAAAACAAGCTAAAAACTAAAGGGCATCTCTATAAATTCGGAGATAAATTTACGAATTATTGGAGTGCTATTTTGTGGTTGAGTGGATTAGTTCAGACCAAATCTGACACATCCTCTTGAAAAAGAGGGGTTTACCAGTTTTGATGAAGGTGCCTAAGCCTAAAAGCAAAACCAAGGATAAACCCCATGATCCATACTAATGATCGCATCATCAAACACAAG
>NZ_JBGMEK010000089.1:0-15139 GCF_041447265.1 Microbulbifer epialgicus | reverse complement strand
TCGGTGCCAAAAAAGCTGGTTTGTTGGTACTGATCGGTGTCCGTGAGCATCATTATCCTTGAGCATTTCGACCAGAAATTTGGATCAGAATAGCGAAAACTGGTCGAAATGGCTATGTCATATATCCACGTAATCCTAGTGCCACAAGGTCTGGAGACTTTTTTCAGGGTCGACTAAGTATTTTCCGCCAGACGTATTTGCTGATTAATTTCCCGAGCCGACTTTCCAGGATCTTTAGCCTGAACTATAGGGCGTCCAACGATAATATATGAAGCTCCGCTACGAACGGCATGAACAGGTGTACCTACCCGATGTTGATCCTGCACATCACTACCTATTGGACGAACACCAGGGGTGACTATAAGCATATGCTTGGCCAGCAGCAAGCGAAGAGCTTTCGTTTCTTGTGGGGAAGCGATAACCCCATGGCAGCCACTACGCTCAGCGAGTTGTGCAAGCTTTATAGCTTGATCCTGGATTGATCGCTCAACTCCAATATCCAATAAATCTTGTTCATTAAGCCCTGTCACAACAGTTAAAGCTAACACTTTCATATTTGGAAACTCTGATGCTGCCTCTACCGCAGATTCCATCATCTTCTGCCCGCCAGAAGCATGGACAGTAACCATATCTACTCCATGCTTGCCTGCAGATTTAACAGCAGATGAAACGGAATTCGATATTTCGTGCAATTTCAGGTCTAAAAATACCGTTTTTCCAAGGTCCTTAAGATATCGAATAACCTCTGGGCCTTCTGACGTAAGTAGCTGCAGGCCCACTTTGTAGGTTGTAACTTCTGCTTTGGTTGACTCAACGATTTCCTTCATTTCAGTGGCCGTAAAAACGTCCAGTGCGACTATTAACAATTTCGATTCCCCTTCATAGCATCATAATGCTTAACAGTTTATAAAAGAACCGCTGTTCCATAACTCAATTGCTCTCAAAGTCCGATATGATCGAGTCGCCAAGTAATATCTCCACTTATCTCAATAGACTACTGATAACTGAAGATTTACTACTGGGTCAGAAGGAAAGAATACACTGCACTCGAGACACGCTGTGAATACATCCCTGTAAGCTCGTAATCGGCATCCATACCTCATACGGTCCCGAGCGCAGTGTACTCTTTCCTTCCCCCTTTAGTACATATCCGATCTTAGAACGGAAGTCATTGTAATTTATCATGATTGCCTTTCTATTCATACTTGGTTATCTGCAGGAACATTGGTTGCAAAAGGTGCACAATCGCCCAATGGTGACCTTTCTTTTTCAAACAGCTCTGGGGTCCATTGGTATTTTCGTTCAATCCGCACACCCAGGAATGATACAGCTTCAACATTTTCTTGATCACCCGTTTCACCGTCCACTTATTTTTGTATGCTGCTCTGCAGGTAAACAGTAACTTGGGGTTCCGCTCTGTCAATGTCACTAGGTTGCGGTCTTACACGTTAATCCAGCAGCCCTCTCAGTGTCCGAGCTAGGTGTTTTCACCCTCAATACCAATGGGCGCTGGAATAAGTCTCACTCCAGCTTCAGAGTTCCGTGCTTGCGATAATGTTTGCCTCTTCGCTGTGGGCACATCCTACGGTTGAGACGGTTGATCTTACCCAAAATGGTTGAACAGCTGGCCATTTTACCGCTCTCCTCAAGCTGCATTAACTCGCGATAAATGTTTTTTTGAAGCAATTATACTGTAGCGCAATGTTTCAGGCCGAATAGCTTTACCCATTTAGTATTTCGATCCGAATTCGTTCTTTTGGGGTCAGCTTGTTAGTATGAATTCCTATGGGGTTCCAGGCTTTTTCGTGTGGAAACACATCAGCCTACAGGCAGCTGGCTTTCATCTCTACTGCCAAGTAGATCAGTTTTTGTGGGAGTCTAGCTTTCTAGTGGGAGGGTTTACGGCGAATTTTCTAACAACTTTCTTTCCTTTAAAATCCTTGACCCAGCAAAGTACAAAACAACGACCATAAAATAAACTACTAATGTGGCTACAATGTCCCAAATATCAAAAGTTCGCTCAGGTAAGTAGAGTTGCAATATTTCGTAAATCACCAAACCTAGTGCATACGAAGATGCATTCTGAACGAATTTTTTATTCCCCCAAATTATCGCCACCAGTAATATCCCTAATAACGTCGAAATTGCATTAGGGAGAGAACCCACAATTATGTCAAACATACCGCCATTTTGCTGGTATGCAGCACGATAACTTTCAGCCTCTCCCATTAAGAGATAAGTTATAGATAAAATAAGAAAAATTAAAAGGTATTTAATCATGATATTACAATAGAGGGGCCGCATTAAACGGTCCCTCAATGCTCATATTATATCTTTCGTTGGCCTGAGTTAACTTATCGTAATAGTTAACCGCGTCTATCTCTGCTGGTGAGATATGGCCAGCGCTCCTGAGCTGACGGTAGCGCTACGCCTGCTCAACTACTAGATCATAACGCCGAGTTTGCATCTCTAGCTGCTTTTCAAACAGTGCCAAATCTTCTCCGTTAGCGGTGATATGCTGGTCAATATCGTGCGTCTTTTGATGATAAATTTTCTCGCTACGGGCCAATTGCCGAGCGACCAATTCTTGTTGACTTTCGTACTCCGCCTACTTATTTTCTTGGCGCGAATCTCAACACCTCTTAGCGTTTTTAACACTTGTGGAAACAGTGGTCAAGCGGATTAAATATCAAACTATGATCACTTATTCACTCCCGGCTGAGCTTGAATAATGGTCATAGTCGTCACTTTCCCAATATAGGATAGACGTTCTAATTACCACTTTTCGATAGTACGCTCATCTACCAGGCCCTCTACATACTCAATAGACGCTGCTTGACATGAAGGCTGATCTCTCATCTGGAAGTCAACCAATAGGTTTGTGGTCATTACTAGAAGAACACTCTTGTTAAGAGGACCGGCTTAATACTCAGCCTTTTGCTATATCGATGGCTCTTTCAAGATTGAGAGTAGATTATTCCCGAATATCATTGACAATGGCTTGCCAGTCGAAAGGCAAAAAGGCCACCAACTCTATAACTGTACGTAAGTAAACTGCACGACTATAAGTTAGCACTGCCCGACGATGAACCGGCCCTCAGCTAGGGACATCCCGTATAGTAGAGTAATCTTTGCCAAAGCCCTGGCCACACTTTTCCTTCTACAGCCGTTTTGGAGTGGCTTGTTCTAGGAGAACACTGATTTTTTAGAGTGAAGAAGAAAGGTTAAGATGATTTGGTGAAGATTCTCTACTAGCTACCTTGAGCATTATTTTTTGAAACGTCTCATCAAAGATAGGCTCCAGCCCACTAGGTATGTAATTTTAAAACCTCACTTGCTACACAGAATTCAGCACAGGCCGGCCATGGATCCACGGCTTCAATGCCGCATAGACCAAGCCGTTGGCGGGGGTTGATACTCCTAGCCTTCGCCCCCTTCGCACCACACTTCCATTAAGGAACTCAAGTTCGAGGCGCCTTCCAGATGATATGTCGAAGTACATTGAGCCAAGCGTTGTATCAAGCACTCCTGAAGGCAGCTCAGTCTCCATATGCCGAAGTGTACACTCGACGGTATCATCGGCCAGATCAATCCCACTTTGATGGGCCACAGCATCAACCTCACGCATGATGTCAACAAAGAGCTCACGTGATTCTTGACACGCTAGCAGCGGGCCCACGGGCAATCGCGTCAGCGCCGTCATTCCGTTCACCGCGCAGATAAATACGAACTTCTCCCATATGGCTCGGATGATATCGTCGCGTACTTCGGCGACAATCCCAGCTTCCATAAATGTCTTCTTCAGAGCTTGTGTACGCTCAGAGCCAGTTGCATTTTGCTCTCCAAAGACGAGTGGCCCAGGGTATCTGTGACGTACTACCCCTGGCTCCTCGACTGCTGCATTGACCCATGAGATGCCTCCAAGAATGGCCTTCGGGCCGAAGGCTGCGTTAAGGGAGTCCATAGAGTCGACCCCGTTTTGGAGGGTAAGCACCATGGTGCTCTCACCTACGGCGTCGGCGACAAGCCTTACGGCTCCATCGGTATCATAGGTCTTGACGCAGAACAGGATCAGATCCACCACTCCCATAGGACTCACTGTGTCCGCGGCATCGACCTGAATCGTAAAGGACCCCCCCTCAAGAGGAAGAAGGGTTAAACCACGCTCCCGAAGTGCACGCAGCTGCTTTCCACGGGCGACAAAGAGTACCCTATGCCCGGCTCGCGCCAAGTAGCCCCCGAAATAGCTTCCGAGAGCTCCAGCTCCCATGACGAGAATTCTCATTACGCTCTTTGGCTCCACGGAATTGGCTATTCGTGACGATTTTGGCTTCCCAGCGGATGCTACCTAACGGCACTTTGAAAGCCCGCCTTAAACACCAGTTCCGCTTTCGCATAAAGGCCAGGATAGAAGAAAAGCTGGACAGTGCTACATAACTCCGGTGCCTGGGTCAGCCGAAACGCAGTGTAGTCGCCTATAACCTTGCTTTATGTAGCGACAATTTGTACGCGTTGGGGCACTCTAAATACTTTGATCTGTCTTTCTACATATGTTCGCGAACCACACTTTTACGGTATTCAAAAATTATTAGTTGTAGAAGATGGTCATATAATTTTTGAATCTAGAATTTGGGGCAATTAGCTTGTACCAGTCACCTTCAGATACCAGTTTTATCGATGCAATGGTGGTGCTATCGAGGTATTCAATCTGATCCTTTTCAGTAATCCAGTTAGGGACTGTTGGCACTAGTATCCTAATTTAGTGCACTCCTGTCATATTCACCAGTGCTTGCAAACTGATCTGTTCAAAACCTAACACTTCACCACCTTTTGCATCAGCGAAGGCCTGGGCATCCTGCTGCCGGGCAAAACTTGCCAGCGTTGCGCCCATCGCACCCTGCTTGGAATGCCCGATCACATACCATGCCTTCCGGGCATCCACATAGGTTGTCTCATCAGGGTGATCCCAGGGAGTCACCGCCATATCGTGCACAAAAGCTTGCTGTATATTGTGGCGGTTTTCAGGATCAACAATAAAGGCAAACATATCACGGGTGGAGCAAAATTTGAGATTACCAACAATTCCCTTACTGAACAGCTGTCCTTTAGGCCCCGGAAAATTAGTAATGATCATGCCACATAGGTGACATTCTTCGCCGCTTTCAATCGCTACCACTTGTTGTACCATGGCAGCTTGATTATTTTCAGTACAGCCAACCAGTAAGCCTGTTGATACCAGCAGTATCAGTAACCCCCTTGTTGGTAAAAATTTTCCTAGTAAATACCTCATCACAGTCTCCTAACTCATAGACCACGGCGATTAAAAATATACATAGCCACGCTGGCGGGCAGCACCAACCAAACCAACAGCCCGCCAAGTAATCCATATAGAGAAAACTGAGTTTGCTGTGCTACAGCCATAAAGCCACTGAGGTTCTGGTCGGCAAAGTAAGTGATATTTATAAGCCGAAAGATATCTGTTGGATTCAGTAACAGCATATAAGGGAACAGATTAGCGTCCATATCGCCTTCAGTTGATACGAGTAAGCCCAGTAATCCCAGATCAAACACCAGTACAAAAATAAACCAGATAATCAGTGCGATACCGGCCGCTTTAGACTTTTCCGCTACACTAGCGCTTATTACATAGGCAATGGCAATAAAAATCCATCCGAGCAAAATGGCGGAGAAAATAAATAGAGTATAGGGTATTAACAATTCCCCCCAGGAAGTACTAGCTGAGAAGAGACCAATTATCAGTGCCGAAGAGCCAAAGCCCACTAACGTTGAGAATGCCATTATCGTGCCCTGACCCAGCATTTTACCCAATAAGAGCTGAGCCCGGGATAAAGGATAAGTCATCAGCAACAACAAAGTACCACTTTCATCTTCCCCAACAATGCCATCGTATGAAAGCATCAATGCAATCAGCGGAATGATAAATACAGCCAGGCTTGCCAAACTGACAATTGTTGTTGATAGAGAGGTAAAGCCGACCTTGCCCGCTGCAGCAGCACCAAAATACGCCAGCCCTATTGCCAAGATTGCAAAAGTAATACAAATCGATAAAACCCAGCGATTCCGCAAGCCATCACGGAACTCTTTACCGGCGACGATCAGTAACGGATTCATCATAAAACTGCCTCCTGATCACACCTGTTCTGAATAAAGTGCGTGTAGAGATCTTCCAGTGAAGGCAGATGAATATCGATGTTATCAATACTGGATAAGCCGGTGAGTGTACGCAGAGCTTGCATTCTCTTATACATGGGTACAGCCATTTTTATATCAGTATTGTTACTAATGGCTAGTAGGCGCATATCCTCTGGCAATTCTTCAGTTAAACCGGGCCGCCCTTTTAGTTGAAATACTGCCGGTAAGTCTGCCTGGGCTCGTAACTGCTCAATACTGCCACTGGCCAGTACCGTACCTCGACCCAAGATAAGTGCCCGGTCGATATACTTTTCAACTCCAGGCAATACGTGTGAACAAAGCACCACCGTACAGCCCTGATGTTTTAAATGATCAATAGTGTGATAAAAGTCCTGCGTGGCAATCGGGTCCAGCCCAACGGTCGGTTCGTCCAGTAACAACAAACGCGGACTGCCCAACAACGCCTGTGCTAATCCCAAACGCTGGCGCATACCTTTTGAATAGGTTTTAATCCGTCTGTCACAAGCCTCGTTCAAGCCTACCTGCTCCAGCAATTCTAAACAATCCTTACGGCATCGTTTACGGGTAACGCCTTTTAACCGGGCAAAGTATTCCAGCACTTCCAAACCGGTAAGCTGATCATAGAAACTTACATTTTCCTGTAAAAATCCAAGCTTACCCCGCAGCTCTCGGGTACCTGCCTGTGTTGGATCTTTACCAAATACACTGACCCGGCCGGATGTAGCTTCAATCAAACCCAATATTAATTTGATAATCGTGGTTTTACCGGCACCGTTATGTCCAAACAGGCCAAAAATCTCACCCGGCTGCAAAGTGAGATCAAGGCTCTGCAAGGCCTTTATTCCTTGATATTTCTTTTCTACCTGTTGTAATTCAACAATATTATCAGCATGGCTCATTATTCTGTACCTGACTGAATCTGTGGTGACAGGGAATTATCCTCATCAGTGGATTTCGCTTCGACCTGTTTCCACAGTCTCTCAGCCATTAAAGGCTGGCTATCGATAACCCCCGGAGCTTTCAACACCGGGAACTGTCGCTGTACCCAGCGCAGTGTTTCAATCGCTGGGCTATTCAGTAGAAGTTTGGCACTTGGAAACTTCCATAGCAGCCGATCAACGCTGTCATTCGGCTCGTATTCAATATCACCAATTCCATCGCCATTCATGTCCCAACCTAAGTAATCACTCCAATAATTCCCGGCCCAGTCCTGTGCACGGGTAGATACATACTTCACCTGGGTCCTATTATTTACAAAGGCATTTCCTGTCAGCGTATTGTCTTCTGAAGCAGCCGTTAAGTGGATACCAATATCACTGTCAGCAAAGCGGTTATCGGCAAACTCATTAAACAATGAGTTGTAAATGAACAATGCTTTGCCTTCCAACCCAGCCCTTCTTGCCGCTTTGGTACCGTTTTTTTGCATATGAGGGTTGTGGCGATTTTGTATGCCACGGATGTCGTTATTTCTTAGGATTGAATTGGTAATGTAGTTCATCAAAATGCCGTAATTAACGTCATTCAATGAGCGGTTATTCAATACCGTCAGATATTTTGATTGCATCAGCGCATAGCCTGTCCGGGTATTCTCGGTCAGATTACTCTTTAGTAGGTTGTTGTAGGAATACATATAATGCACACCGTAGCGCAAATCGTGCAGATAATTATCGATCAGCTCATTGTTATTACTGGTATCGATATAGATGCCATCTCGGGTTTCCCAGACCTCATTGCCCTCTACCAGGGCCTGACTAACATTAAACAGATGAATACCATTTCCGCGGTCGGATGCATGCAGTTCCAGCTTGCCCCGTATTTTGTTATTTAAAATCTTTACTGCCTTGCTGGCATCTACCCAGACACCGAAGCCGCCTCCATGGAGGCTGTTATTTTCAATACGACTACCGGTTGCCGAGCTTGCTAGTAAGATACCGGCATCTTGATTTGTCAGGTCCTCACCCCAGTTTACAATCCGTAAATCATGCACATAACTTTTTTCAGCTTCAATCTGTAATGCGTGCCCCTTGCCGCCCGCATCAATTACTGCGCCTTTCTCTGCAGTTAGCTCAATCGCTTGCCGAAGTATAAAGTTACCCCGATATTCACCTTTACCTAATATCAGAATGTCACCTGCCTGGCTGCGATCCAGCGCCAGTTGCAAGTCATCCTGCGGTGTCAACTGAGTGACAGCCGCACTGGTTACGCAGCTGGTCAGCAGTGCCAACAGGCCAAAAATTCTTCTGGTCAGTTTCAGTATCTGTTACCTCTCAAACTAGCCGGACGGTTAACCCGCCCGGAAACTATTGTTGTTACGCAGGTTCAACGAGCATGCGGCCACGCATCTCCATGTGCAGTGCATGACAGAACCAGTTGCAATAGAACCACTGTACCCCGGGCTTATCAGCAATGAAGGTTACTGAAGCAGTTTGTTGCGGGCTGATTTCCATCTGTACACCATGGTTCACCATACAGAAACCGTGGGTAACATCTTCAATCTGGTCAAGGTTGGTGATAACCACGGTGACTTCATCACCCTGCTTCACATTGAACTCATTCATCCCATAAGCCGGAGCGACGGAAGTCATGTAAACGCGCACCTTTTTACCGTCACGAATTACTTTATTTTCACGGTAAACATCAACCCCATCAGCCTTTGCCATTGCAATGGTGGCAGCAAAAGTAGGATCTTTACGGTCATACAATTTGCGGGTTTTCACCTTAGAGCGGTGCACAATCATACAGTCATGGGGCTCGGCATAAGTTGGGCCGTCGTGGATCAGCTTCATCTCATCACCAGAGATATCAATCAACTGATCATTCTCGGCATGCAATGGGCCACACTGCAGGAAACGGTCTTTAGAAAACTTCTGTAGAGATACCAGATATTTGCCGTCGGCATCACGGGTTTCCCCCATACTGGTGTGGTTATGACCCGGCTGGTAATGAACATCCAACTTTTGCTCGATGTAATTAACATTCTCACCGTTATACGCGTGGATGGCTTTCTCAATATTCCACTTACAAACCTGACTATCAATGAATAGCGTGGTGTAAGCATTGCCCTTACCATCAAACGCCGTGTGCAATGGCCCCAAACCCAATTCCACTTCAGCAACAACGGTATCCCGCGGTTTAATCTTGTCCTCAAACAGAGCATCAAACTTATCTAACTGGAACATAGTCACTGTTGGCGATAACTTACCGTTGGCAACCGCATACTTTCCGCCAGGTGCTGTGTTAATACCATGCGGGTTTTTCGGCACCGGTACATAGCGAGTCAGCTTAGAACCTTTACGCCCATCCAGTACCGGTACGTCGGAGCCTGCCAGTTTGATAAATTTACCCGCCTTAACTGCTGCTTCGATACGCTCAATATTGAAGATAACCAAATGATCACGCTCTGCTTTCATAGAGCCGGTAAGATCAATCGCACCCTCTGAGTTATAGCAGGTTGAGAACGCATACTTACCGGTGTAATCCGCATCGGTGTTATCCAGGTTACCGTCAACAATTACCTGCCATGCCACATCCATACTCTCAGCATCAACACCGCTAAACATGGTGTAGTAACCGGGCACATCATCCATATTCAACCCATTATTTGGATGTGGAATACGGAATTCTGCATTGGCAAACACATACTTGGTATAGGGTACTTTTTGTACTCGTAAACCATGAATAGCCTGACAGTTAGGGATAGTGGTTATCTTGTCGGTCTTCATAATGTCACAGCGAATCCGTGCTACCCGTGTATTCGCTTTGTCATTAATGAAAACATACTTACCGTCATAACGGCCGTCTGTCATCGACATATGCGGATGGTGGCTATCGCCATTCAGTGGTACGTTTTCTCCCAGAATAGCTTTACTCTCATTGGTAATACCCCAACCAGTTGCGCTATCTACATTGAATACCGGAATACGCATTAGCTCACGCATAGATGGCAAACCAAGAACACGCACTTCACCAGAGTGACCACCACTCCAAAAACCATAGTATTCATCCAGCTCACCCGGACCAACCGAACTATCGGAACCACTGGAGGCATGTGCGGTGGAGGACAGTAAAGTACCGCCCATACCCGCCCCCAGTGTACTTGCTATACCAGCCAATGCCGCCGAGCCTCCGAGAAATAATCGCCGGCTAACTTTTACATGTTCTGTCGCCTTTGAATCTTCCACATCAATTTTCGGTAGGTTTTTATCTTTCGGATCAATCATCTTCACATTCCCCCTCTAAAAGAGATTAAGTGTTCGGCACAGTATCGGTTACATCCAGAGCCTTAATCTTTTTGACAGCCGCCTGCTGTTTAGCACGTTTTTTGGCTTTAATGACCAAGGGTGGGCACTTGTCATTTCGGTAGTAAGTAACTTGGCAATCCAGGCAGTGATGGCACTCATTGGCATTGATGGAGCCATCGGGATGAATCGCTTGAATTTCGCATTCATTCGCGCAAAGTCTGCACGGCTGGCCACATTCTTTGCGACGTTTCAACCAGTTGAATAGACGTAGGCGGGCAGGAATCGCCAGTGCTGCTCCCAGCGGGCAGATATAACGACAATATACCTTGCGGGTAAAAATGTTGATCACTAGCAGACCAACGGCATAAATCACATAGCCCCATTCCCGATTAAACTTCAGTAGGAAAGCTGTTTTGAATGGCTCTATTTCAGAATACTGCTCTGCAGCAGACAGAGATTCCAAAGACACTGCAAACAACGCCAGAAGAATCACATATTTGATTGCCCAAAGGCGCTCATGCACAGCAAAAGGAAGTTCGAACTGTTTGATTTTGAAACGTCGGGCAACTTCATTAATAAGCTCTTGTAAGGCACCAAATGGGCATAGCCAACCACAGAAAATTCCTCGGCCCCACAGCAACATAGTCATTGCAACAAAGCTCCAGAGAATGAACAGTATCGGATCAAGTAAGAACAAGTCCCACTGAAATTCACCCTTGAAAGAATGCACAAAGGTAAAGACGTTCACTACGGACAGCTGCCCGAGCGCATACCAGCCTATAAAGACAAGGGTAAATACCAGATAACCTTGTCGCAAACCATGCATCAGACGCGGCTGACGAACCAGCAAGTCCTGAGTAATGATAATCACCAACAACACAAACAACGCTACAGCCAATACGGCAATCTGAAAGGACTTTTCTCGCCAGATACTTAGCCACAGCGCTTCAGGTTCAGGCTTCAAAACAGGAGTAACCGATTCAGTGCGCGACAGATATTGTTCTGGTGTCAAATAATCGCCATAAAAACTGGTGAAAACACTATCCAATGCGCCAACCTGACGGCGTACAAGTAATTCTAATTGCCAGGTTGTACCCGGATCGAAATCATACTGAGCGCGAACAACAAAGATCGCCATTTCCCTGAAACCAGGGAATCCGTCAATATAAACATCATCGAGCCGGTAGTAATCAGTATCATGGAAGCTGATGACTTTGCCGCTCTGTTGCAACTGAGTACGATCAAAAATACCACCGCGAACGTAACCATTACCTTTAAAGGAGTAATCCCCTTCCCCCATCACAGCGATTGCGCTATCTCCAGGGCTGAGTTCGCCCATTAGCCAATCATACTGAGAATCACCCAGTAAATTCCGGCCAATAGTGGGGATATCGACCGGGGCGTAATACAGATCAATAAACTCCTTGTCTGCTTCTCCTGGTGTTTTAGCTGTTTGATTTTCAGCTTTTGTGCCTACAAAAGCTGAATCAACATCTTTGCGTGACAGAAACAGCCGGCGAATGGACCCGTCACCTGTTAGCTGTATCCAGTCTGCTTTAGAGAACACGTCTGGTTTAATGTTCGCGGAGGGGGTAATGGCTGCCTGAGAAAACCCTGCGATACCTAAATTACGAGCCACTTTTCGAGCTGCACGCATAATGGTTTCGTTGACTACCCTGACGGTTACTGTAGCACCGGACACCATATCAATATTATGTGTTTTCTCGTTATTATCGCTACCTATCCGGACCTGATCAGCCACATTTAGGCCTTGATAATTACCTGCAAAATCAAAAAGTTCTTGCTCAGGGATACCTACCAAAAGTATAGGTTCATGATGTTCCAGTACCCGGATAGCCACCAGCTGACCTTCTGGGTCCATCACGATCAAAGTATTAATGGGTTTACCGGAATAAGCAGGAATTTTAACAATATCATTGGTATTAAAGGCGTAACCGATTTCTTTATCATCTGCATAAACCCGTCGAATAAAAATCCGATCGCCATCCAGAGATTCCTTATTAGTAATATAGGTCGCATCAGGAAAAGCTTGAAAAATAGTTTCTTTCTGCTGCGCCTCACTAACTGGCTCCATCGCCTGCACACTATTAAATACTACTAGAACTAGTGCTACTCCAAACCATAAGCGACTAAGAAAATCCGTAAACTGTCTGCAATATTCGCTCATCACCAGCAACCTCTGCAATACCAATTACTGATTACTGATTAATGGCACTACTGGTGGTAGAAGCCATGATATTTAGTTATATGAAGTGAAAACAAATTGACTGCTCCTGCATAAATCAGTGATCTACAAATCAAATGCTAAATTTCATCTGCATCTATATGTGTGCGCCACTCTGAAATAGGTTGATGCTGAATTTTTAGCTGATTAGTTTTCGTTACAACGCCCTTTACCATGCTTGATGTTGTTATCACATCAGTCAAACTCTGCATGTTGGCCGTCAACTTATACATCATTTTAGGTGCTTTAGACTGTGTTGTAAGGAGTACAACGCAAAGCAATGCTGCACATATCGTCAGAGCTATATCCTTAGCTGGAATTGACATAATGCCACCTCCCCATTTCAACCAGCGATGACTTGCCTCAAGGGAAATTTTAAAAGGACTACTTCTGAAATTTCTTGATTTCCATCAAGTTATAAGCGTTCAAGGTCTAACCAAACCCAATTTGATTCAAGTCATTAAAGATCATCCTAAAAAATTTCTTTTTTTTGCATCGATACTTTTGCAGACTCTTACACCTCTATTATTGTTTTCTGCTGGCTTTAAAAATTCTTTTCCCTAACGGGTAAATCCAGTACCATCTTCAGCAGCGTAAGACCTATTGGCAACCAAGCTTACTTAGATCATCTTGTGGTTTTTACATTCAGGTGCTCAATGAAACAAAATCTACCAGGATGACTTGACTTGCACATTCCGCTTAACAGGGAAAAGGTCTTTTCTAGTGGTATTTTTGCTATCAATCATAGAGCTATCACACTCATTCCTGATTGCCATCTCAAAATGGCCAAAATCCAGTGCTTGATACATGGCGAAGCGCCGAACTTTGCCTCGCTATAAAATAACTCGGTAAATCGTGGAATTGGCCTAATTTCCCCACATTGAAGAAATGAGAGGAAAGCCTTATGGTTGAGTGACAGAATGTTTCTAAAGCGTACCGACATTCAATACACTGAGCTCAACTTTGAATCTCTCCAAAATCAAACCCGGTACGATCTGGTGTGGTAAAAACCATGCTGCCTTGGATCATCACCATTAACCCAACGCTCGACTCCCTCCTCCTTAAGACAATTTTTTAACGCGCCCAGATCTAGCTTTAGGAGATAGTTTATAAATGCCCTTTTCCCGTGCAATTTTTAACCACAGGGAAATAGTTTTGCTCCCCAATCCTAATCTACGGGTAACCTCCGCCGCAGACTACCCACCAAATACTTCCTGACCAGCAATTTTTTGCATCAAGTGCTGCTCCTCAGCACTAAGTTTTCTGGCTTCATATTTCATACAGATTTATTACCTGGGAGTATTGATTATTTCCGCCCTGCTAGTATTTCTGGACTACCCCTTTGGATACCTGATTAGCTCTTGACTTAGGAGAAACTATAATCTCATAGCCAATGATTACGATAGCTGACATTAGGAACCATATAAGCCATTTAAATGCATTTTGTGCAAATACAACCTGCAAAGGATTTCCTATTACATAATCCATTAATGGCTGCCGAATAAATGCCCCATGTATTGAAGTTAGCAAGAGTGAAAACACCACTACAGCTGACAATACTCCATACTTAATAAGTTGCTCACGCATCAATGCATAAAGAGCAACTGCAGCAACGCCATATTCAATAGAGCTTATCAGGGCCACATACTTCACATTCCATGAAGGCTGTATATTAACTCCCTGCATCTGGCTACTCACCCATCCTGGCAACCATTCTGAAGAGATAACGTGGGCTACAAAGCTGCTTGATGATGCTACGGCTGCAACTACGAATAATAAAATAATTCTCATTTCTATCCCTAGTGGTAATTTCTGAGTGCTAACGTCTTGATTTGCGAAACTGTGGCCCCGGTGGAGTCTCCCAGGGGTGGAATGAGACGAACAGCACGTAAAACGATCCTGAAATGACTACTTTCTCTCCAGCGTTTTTATGCAGACGCCCAAAGAAATTCAGACACAGAGGAAGCTTCACTTATGACATCCTTCGATAGGGCATAACTAGGACCACCAAAAAGACCAGAAGCCCTCCATGGTGCTCACATTAACCTCAAAAAAACGTCACATCGTCACCCCGAACATAGTCTCCCAATTCATCATAGCCCCTGTATTTATTCATGTAAACCAAGGAATCCGAGGTGAGATACCCATAGCGTTAGAAAACCCGGCATTACAAAGGTGATATTTTATTAAAACTGGGGATTTTTTCTTGAGGTTGGTTCTCATGAAAAATTATTGGCTAGCAGGGGATTAAATCCGGGAGCTGCACGAAACCATAGAGCCGAATGCAATCTCTATGCGACCTCTATAAAAAATAAACGCAATCCTTCTGCTTGGCGCAGCCTGGAAAGTAAAAATCCGCATTCTTAGAATGCGGAATTGCCCTCGGCCCCCTAAAAGGGGGCTATTGAGCCAGTCTTCTTAGAAGACTGACCGAGAGTTATCCCGCTTTACACTATCAGCGCAAATCCAACCGGGATTG
>NZ_JBGMEK010000088.1:0-15526 GCF_041447265.1 Microbulbifer epialgicus | reverse complement strand
TAAACGAATATTTAGTGCCGCCGGCATAGTTGGTGCTGGTGGGCCAGCTGAGCCCGGTGGGCCGGCCATCCCACTGGAATTGCAGCGTGGCCCCGACCATGCCCGCCTCGCGGGCCTGCTGGGCGATGGCGTTGAGCAGGGTTTGCTTAGCGCTGTACACCGCTTCCCAGTTGGCATTCCAAATAGTGCGGCTGATAGAAGTACTGTCTGCTATGTCGTTCCAGGCTGGAAACAGCCCGCCGAGGTAGCCGGTAAGCGCGGCCAGGTTGCCGGAATAGTCCCCTTTTTCGATCACCAGGCCGGCCCCATCGGCCTGGGCTTCAATACCCGCTTGCTCTGCCGTGAGCTGGGCGTATTCGCGGATTACCATCAGCTTTTCATTTTGGTGCAGCACCCCATCGGCGGCGATCTTGTCCAGGTCGGCCAGTGCTGCTTCAGCCTCAGCTTTTGCGGCTTCGGCCTTATCGATGGCTTGCTGCACTTCGGGGGCGAGCGCGGGGTCTTCGTAATCGGTATAGGGCGTGCGCGACTTGGGCACAAACAGCACCCGCGCGGCAGTGGTGCCCAGGCAGTTGCCGCCAAGCCCGGCCGTCCCAGGACTACTGGGGCTGTCGCCATAACAGGCGATAATCTTGCTGTTGCTCAGCACCGGCATCGGATTCTGGGTACCGTCTACCAGTAGGACAATACCACCAGGGGCGCCGCCACCACCGCTGCCGCCGGGTATCTTTTGGGTGCCAGTACCCAGAGTGCCGCCGCTGCCGTCGCCGCCGCTGGTATTTATTGTTCCACTGACACCGAGCGCAATACCGCGCGCAACAATCGAGAGACCGGCCCCCCCCTGCCCACCGGCGCCGCCCTGCCCGCTCGGCTCATAGCTCTGATCGCCGCGCAGATAGTAAAAACTATTGCCGCCACTGGCGCCGCCAGTGCCGCGCATATCGTCGGGAATACCTTGTAAATCACCGGCATTATTTTCGATATTCAGCGGCGGCATGAGCGCATTGCGTCCGGTTACCGTCTGGCCGCGCACCTGGTTGTAAATGTTTCGGCTGCTGGCATCGATACCGGAGACCCGGCCACCTCCGCCGCGACAGGAGCCCAAAAAACCCACCCCGCCATTACTGGGCACACCGCGCAAACTGCCGTCGATCTGCAACACCCCGCGCACACGCAGCTCGACATTGTCAACCACAAACAACACACGCCCTGCGGGAATAGTTAAATCCCCCAGGTAATAAAACACCGTGCGGCTACTCGCCGCGCCGTACAGGGTGCCGTTGGCAGTAAGGAAGCCGCTGGCATCGATACTGAGGCCGGCGGTGGTCATCGCCGTGCCCTCGGCGGTATACCAGCTATCCGGTAATTCGGCATTGGTGCTGCTGCCTTCCGGCTGATCGGCAATCATACCGGCGGGCTGATAGCTGCCGAATAAATCCACGGATACCGCACCGCTCACCTGATCGACACTAATGCGCTGTACTTCCATAGCGCGGTCCAGGATTCCGTTTTCTACATTCTGTGAGTGGTCGCGCAATTGCGGCAGGGTGGCCCGCACAATATCCCCCACCTCCAGGTCGTTATTACTGGGCAACAATCCCAGGCGCAGACTTAAAGGCGGGCCGGCAAATCTATCCCGAAGGGCATCGAAGGTGTTTTTAATCGTGGTATAGGTGTGGCGGGAATTGTGCAGGCCGCGAAACTTTAAGCTGTGCTGTTTGGCTTCGCCATGAATAGCCACCGAGTCGGCATCGATTAAATTATTCGAGCGCAGAAACTTGCCATCAAAGCCCGGCTGTTCGAACCAGCTCCACTGTACCGAGAACACATTGCGCACCCCGGCCAGGTTGTATTTGAGTTCCCCCAGGCTTGTCACATCATCGGGGCCTATGGTGGCCACAGTGCCGGATTCAGCCAACACCCCGGCCATACGACGAAAACCCAGCTGGCCGGCGGCATTGACCGGCATAAAGGCACCGAGCAATAAATTAATCTCGGTCTCGATAAACTTCTTGCCATCGGTTTTTTCCAGGCCATCGAAGCGCAGGATCTTGCCTTTACTGTGGTCACTGGGCTTGTACCAATCTGCCCCAATATTTTGAAACTCATCCAGCACCACATAGGCGGGATCTATGCCTAGATGCCAGTTGCTGGGCAGTAGGTTATTGGTGCCGAGAATTTTGCCAGTCAGCAGTGCATAGGCCAGCTGCGGGCCAGGGCCCTCCAGGTAGATAAATTCCTCGACTTCTACACCGCTCTCGTCGTCGCTGTTTTCCGGCAATACATGGTCGCGGGCAAAGGTACCGAATAAACCCCTAGCGCAGTTGGTAAAGCTGCTGCCCGTTTTGCCGGTTGCGCGCACAATCTCAAAGCCGTCCTGATATTTAATTTTCAGGTAATACACGGATTGGCCGGGGGCATCACCATAGGCCAGAGTGTGTGGATTGGCCTCAAAGCTGCTGGTATCGAATACCTGCAGGGTGGTATCCGCTTTGGCAAAATTGGCAGCCAGGCGCGTGCTATTGGGCACAAAGATATCGCGGCGCATCTCGCGCTGGATATCCCGGCAGCGCACCCGATAGACACCCTCAGCATAGGAAAGTGATTCCTCGGCAATCTGGGTCTGCTCCAGGCGAAACTCATTCCAGTCGAGCCCGGCAAAGCCCTGATATAAGCGCACCGTGCGGCCCTTGATACCGTTGCCCTGCTCCAGCTCATCGCGCAGTACATAGGACAGCTGGCCGGCGATATCCACCACCTCAAACGAGATAGCCCCAATCTGCGCAAGGCCCTGCTCTGGAATTAATTTCTGGCTGGTAGCACTGCACTTTTTTAAGGTGCCGAGAATCGCGTTTAAAGGCAGACCGGGGATATTGTTGTGGCTGGTGATATACAGAGGCAGGTCGTAGCCGATCTCAATTACCAGACGTAGCTCACGCTGTGCCGCCTGATTGTGCAGGTCAAAAATTTCTGAATTGTTGCGCACTCCTACACCTCTATAGCTGTAAATGTCACATAAAATTCAAAAGCGCCCTGCCGCATCTCACGGAAGCCATTGCGCTTTAATCGGCACACAGTGGTATCTCTACCTCCTGGAATATCTGAAGTATCCAGTTCAAACGTCTCGCCATTGGCGCAGCTCGCCTCAAACTCTCTCCATAACTGCAACTGGTTTTCGAAGAATGGAGACGTTGATATTTGCCATTCAATATCTCGCCGATACAGCACGCTTTCGGTATTTCCGGATAGGGCTGTGTGCTCTTTGCCAGTAGATTTTGGAACACGAGTACATCTGGTTACAGAAAACGAAATAGAGCCAGTAGAGCCATCAACCAACTCTCGAGTTGCAGTGTATTTAATATTTGGCATGGGCTCCGATTACCCTCGGGCGGCACTAATGATGTTCTGTGCAGTGCGAGATTCAATTGGTAAGAAATCAAAATCTTCTTCAAGAACTATCGAACGCACTTCTTCCATAAATTCCCTTGCGTCACGACTATTAATGGGTCCGCTAAACACAAACTGTACAGTGTTAAGAGTGCCCTGCTCTTCATTGGTCGCTGGGGGGATGTTTGTGGTTAATGGTGCTGCTGGCGCGGTTAAACCTCCGCTAGCGACGGAGCCCGCCCCACTGCCCACAGATGCACTTCCACCACTACCAAAGCTAACGCTTTTTAACTGTGCAATTTCAGCAGCACCGGTCGCCGCCATAGCAGCAGCGGCAGGTATTCCAGCGGGGTAGCCTCCCGCATTGTGATAAGATTCAATAACCGAGGCTGGTAGCGTCACCAATGCTTTGGCAAGCGCTAACTTTTTCTGAACTTTAAATAGCTTTGGGCTAAACGCAGTAGCTATTCCCAGCATTAAATTAAAGGTATTAACGACACTTTTTAGTTGGGATTTGTTGGCAACATCCTCCATTTTCTTGCGTTCTTTAGCATGCTTGGCCTCAAGTGAAGTTAGGTTCCGTTGATATTCTCCCTCAAGCGCTAAACTGGCTTGACGGAACTCCTCTTCGGTGGCTCTCGTAGCCTCTAAATGCTCAGCCAATAACTCTCGCTTAGAGATGTAACCCTGGTCGAGGATTTCCATTTCCTCATCGTGCCGCACTTGTAAAAGTTCGCTTTCAGTAAGCCAAGACTCTTTCAGCCCCTGCAATCGGGTATCAATCTCCTCATCAAGCTGCTCCTTGCTACGCTGCAAAAGCTCTTCACGCTTCTCTGGATCATGCACATTTTCTTCAATAATTCGATTGCGGCGTCGGTAGCTTTCAGCAATGGCCTCTTCCTCTGTCATTAGGCTCTGGCGCAGGTTATTAACCGTATCCAGTCGCTTTTGGACCGTGCGTTCGAATTGCTCCTGTAGTGCTCGCTCTAGGGCTGGAAGGTCATCTTTAACATCGACTGAGCTTGAGCCGGGTTGGCCACTGGCGGGCGTGGGTGATGCAGGCTCATTGTTATCAGTGGAGGGCTTAGGTTTACCAAGATTAGCTAAGCGGTCTTCGGCCTCCTGTAACGACTGGTTAAGTGTGTCAATCTGACTATTAATTTTTGTTATCTGGCTAGAATTATTTACCCGGCGAATACCATCGTTACTGTTGACTGCCCCATACTGTAAGTTCGTACGCCTCTCAACCAATGAAGCAATTTTTCTATTAATGGAGCGTTTTTCTTCAGCAATTTCTAGTTTAATTACTTCGCGTTGCGCTGTGGTCAAGTCTTTATATTTGCGCTCCAACTGGGAGATTTTTCCAGAAAGCGATTCAGCTCGCCTTTCCGCTGCTTCAGCTCCACTACTCCAAGTAGCCAATGACAATGCGGCAACTGTTATTACACCAACAGGACCGCCCATGAATGCAAATGCAGATTTTAATCCCGTAGCGGCAACGGTCGCCGCACGAGTCGCTATCGTAGTTCGGCTGATAGCTTGGCCAAGCGCATTGGTTTGAATTGTGGTTTTGTATGTGGCCGCATTCAGTAGACCCATCTGAATAATCTGCTTACTGATAGCCCCAGCGAATTTACCTGCGAGGATTGCGGCAACTGCTGTAAATGCGAGCTCCACGTCATTCGCAACTTCCCGTACAGCGCCTGCATCATTGGCAAAGTTTTTAAGCTTCTCACCGAGACCATTTACTGCTTTAGCAACTGATTCAGACGCTCCAGTGACTCCATCCAGCTGTCCAATCGTTGCGGTTATTCCTGTATTTAGATTCACAAGACTCTGGCCGATTGTGCTATCCATACCGGACGCTTCTTTGGCGATATCCTCAGCAGCAGCCTGGAAAGCCTCAACCAAAGTCCTCGCGCTCAGCTCACCATCCCCAGCCATGTCTCGCAACTTACCCGCAGCAGAGCCTGCAGCATCACTGGTGAGGTTGAGGTGGTCTATCAGGGCTTTCTGCAGGCGTGGAGCGTTCTCCATTACTGAGTTGAACTCATCCCCACGTAGAACCCCAGAAGCAAGACCCTGGGCCAATTGACGTAACGCTCCCGCGCTTTCTTGAGCTGAGGCACCAGATACAAGCATGGCTTGGCTAATGGTTTTAGTAACGGCCAAGATGTCTTCTTGGCCATCAAACAGCTCACCCGCAGACTGCGCTAGGCGCTGATACAAAACAGCGGTTGAATCCAAAGAGCCACGGGTTTCGAAAGCAATCTCCACCAAGCTCTGTTGAACATCTGCCAACTCCTGAGAGGTATCAGTCACCAGCCTTAAGCGGTTAGTGAGATTGGTCCAGGTATCCGTGTACTGAACGATCTCTCGAATAGACAGAGCAGCACCGATAGCCGTGAGAGCACCGGCTAGTAAGTTACTGCTCGTGGCCATAGTTTCAATGCGACCGCTAGCCTCATCACTACTGCGTCCAAGACTTTCAACGGTACGCTCAGCCTTTGCACCGGAGCGCTCCATAGCATCCAGCTTCCGCCGCGCAGCATCAGGCCCCTCGGCCTCTACGCGGATACCCAGGCGCGCAATTTGATCAATCGGCATTTTGTAGAGCCCAGTAATTAATATCGAGAGCACGAATCACGGAGACCTCCCACGCAGATACATTGCGCTGAGTGAGCTGGCTCCAGTTGTGAATCTCAGTGAAAGTGAGGGGTTCGGTTCCGCGAATCTCGCGGTAGTAGTGGAAGAGGTAAATCAAACCCTCAGGGGGTTCTTCGGTCTTAAGTTCCGGTGGCGTTATGCCTGTTGTTTCTTGGACCTGCTGGAGTTGCTGGCGGAGCGTTTCCTTGCACCCTTTCGGGATTTTGTCGAGTTTGAACTGACAGCAAGCCCAGTCGATGAAGGCTTGCTGCCGCTGGCGAAAAAAAGTGCGCGATTACTGGCTGCGCGATCAATCTGGTCAACCAATTGTGGAGCCTCGACTAATAGCTCCTTAACAGCTTCCTGGTTGAAATCATCTTCAAGAGACCAGCCAATAATTAATGCAGCCGCTGCGGTAACTTTAGCCTCTCGCACTAGCTCAAAGCGCTTTTCTTTATCTTTCTCCAGATTGGCTGTCGCAAGGTCACGCAGCATCTCTGACTGAGCCATCTGGAAAGCATCAGAATCGACGCTAAGAATTTCCAAGTAATGCTCTGTAACTATGCCTTCGGGAGTATAAAGTGGAAATTTCACCCCTTTATTCCCTTTCTCCCGCGTATAAAAATCACTCGCTTTCATTAGGCTGCGGTCCTCTCGATAATTAAATTGGTTCCTTTAGTCTCGTCGTACACAGCCTGGAATGGCAGGGGCAAAATAATCGCGCCCTCTCCAGAAACATCGACTTGGCCACCGGTGTATTTGATTTTGGGAAGCGTGAAGAGATAGGTATTGCCAGCTGCGTCTACCAGGCTGAACTCTAAGCTGGAGGCGCTTTCATTTAAGAACTTCTCAAGCAATGTTGAATTCTCGAAATAGGCTGAAAGCTGGCCGGTGACATTTGAGCGCCCTGCTCCGGGCTGAATAGTGGTATCACTGCCAACCACGAAGCGCGATTCAAGGCCATTCTCTAAAGTGAGCGTGACCTCAGTGACCACTGCCAGGCCAGTCGAACCCTCCTTAATAACGCCCTTGAACGAGTCAAAAACTTGCGTGGTTGTCTCCGCCTCATAATCAGCACCGGATAAGGCAGCAGCTTCCGGAGTCATGTTCTTACCCATGATTCCAAAGCTGCCACTCACTCGGGCTCCAGGGGCCACAGTGAGATTCAAGGTATTCACCTCACAACCGGTATAGCGGTGATATGGCTTATCGGGAATATCTCCGAATTTCCGCTCAATGGTGAAACTGCGCCGGGTCGTACCTACTACCAACTTATCACCGGTCCAGGTTCCCATGGTGGCGCCCTCAAGCAGGTCATCAAAGGAGCCGTAGGACAAGTTGATACTGATATCGCCACCCACACTTTTATTCATATGGCGATAGTCAGTGATTTGACGGTCACTGCGCAGCTCCTCACTCGCCGAACCCTCTTTAGTCAACGCGAGCGTAGTACCGGTATTTCGGATTGCCTTGAATGTGGGAGTGGCGGGAGTGACGCCATAGGTGGACTCCGCCACGTAAGCCATTGAATGTTGGCTGCCGTCTGCCATTTGTGTGCTCCTAACGTAGAGTTGTAGCGGTCCAGGCCGCACTTATATCGAGTTGATACCAACCATCTACGACCCTGCCGGGAGAGATGGTTGAAGATTGAACGGTTACGGTTTGGCCGGAGTACTCAGGAGTTGAGCCAGCCTTGAAGTGCGTGAGAATTTGGTCAGCCATTGCCAAGGCATTCCCTCGCCCTTTTCCTACCGGATAGAAAATACTGATCTGAAGTATGCCTACCCGCTCATCCCTGCCAATCTCACCAACAGTATTCTGATAGCTGTCTGCTGGCAGGTTATAGACTGCGGCATAAGGCGTACCCACATTCGGCTCAAACCCGTCATTCTCATAACCAGTAGGCAAGCCGAACCCACCCGATATATAGTGCTGTACCAGGGCCGAATAGATTTTGCTGTACATGGATTATTTAATTAATCGTCGAATAATCGATTGAATGCGTAGGACATTGCGGCGAACCATGCCTGCCGGGGCCTGCTTAGAATGACCGTATTCCAGAGGTTGGATATACGGCAGGTTGTTGATTAGGTAATTCACATTGTCCAGACCACCAACATTTTTGATTACCTCGGTCTGAGCCTCAGCGCCTGACCGATCCAATCGCAAACTACTGCTTTGTGCATGTGTACCAATAGTCGTTTGCCAATTGCCGCGGGCCCGGCCAGTGTCCACCGGTGTATCGCGGATAACTGAGTTGAATAGCTCGATATTGCTTGCCCGGTAAACTCGGTCAGCCTCGGCTAAGGCGTCTTCATTGAATTGTTTTAAGCTCGCTGAGAATTTCATTTTCGCACCTGACAGAAGTAAACCAATGAAGTACCTGTAGGGTTGACCTCTTTAATATTAACTACCCGCCATCTGACCCCATTTATTTCAGCTTCAGTTGTGAGAGCCGGAGGCCACTGTAAACCAGCTGCGGCAATAGTGAGTTTTTTATCACCTCTTTGAATGCTCTGACCCTCTGCATACATCAGGCCGGATTCTTTGAGGTTGTAGTCCTGCAGAATTACCTGGATAGGTTGGCTTATCGGCGTATCGTCCGAGTTTTGCCCAGTAATAGGGTCATCAACACCTGGAATCACATCGTGCAGGGTTTGCTCAGAACCAAAACGCGCAATAAGCCGCAGGGCCGTATCGGCCATACGGTTGTAGAAGTCGCTCATAGGTTATGCTCGGACTAGGAAGAGCCCGTTGTTTTTCAGAAGTGGAGCAAGCAGAGCATCCGCTTTGGCAAATGCTGGGGTGAACTGCTGTTGAATGGGTGCGGCATAAGTTACTTCAACTGCCCCCTCAACGCGCTCTTTGGTTATTGGCCCGCTATCAGTTGGCAACCGGTTGGGCTGAAGGTCGTTCTCTCTCGCCTCAATGGCCAGGGCCAACTGTGCGTACACCAACTCACGCGGAATCTCATCGCTTGGGAAAAGTGCATCCGGATAGGAAATTCCCCAGGCATCAGCGCGGGGCCACTGTAACGGCTGGCCTTGCACTGAAATATACCCCTTATATCGGTCTCGCTTACTCTCGAGAAAGTCCATGGCCCTGATAAGAAGCGGCTCGCAGTCTGCATCCGATAAGGCTGAAATGTCTACCCCACGTGCACCCGCATAGTCGCGCAAGTCTTGCACGCTGGCATAACTGTTGGCGCTCGAATTAGAGCCGGTGCCGTCTTCTATTGTCAGGGCCATGGTGTCGCCTACTTATCGCCTTTGGGGGCTTCGGCCTTTTCAGGCTTAGGGTCAAATCGTGCATCAACGATTTTAAAACCCTGCTCACGTAACTTCTTTTTCTCATCCCGTGAGATGGGATGTTTTACGTATTTAATCTTAGTGGACATGCTATCACCTACTTGTCATGCAATGGCGGCCGAAGCCGCCAATTATTTACTTAGTGGAATCACCAACCGCGATAACGCCGGCAGTGTGTTTATCTGAGGTCATTACCTTGTCCCAGTT
This sequence comes from Microbulbifer epialgicus, assembly GCF_041447265.1. NCBI lineage: Bacteria > Pseudomonadati > Pseudomonadota > Gammaproteobacteria > Cellvibrionales > Microbulbiferaceae > Microbulbifer > Microbulbifer epialgicus. The sequence goes on along the minus strand of NZ_JBGMEK010000088.1, from coordinate 5,978 downwards.
GGCACCAGTAGCCAGGTCGGCGTCGGTGGGAGACTTACCGCCGTTAGCCTCATCCCAGCTGTAACCTCTAAGGCCCAGGCCAAAGGTGTAATCGACCTGCATTGTGGTTTCGATACGCTCCTTACCGTTGGAGGTCTGGATATTCGAAATCAGGTCACCACCGTCATGGACTACAGCAGCACTATCCACCAATCCCAAAACCTTCTGCTTATTCGGAGTGCCCGCTTCAAATAGTGCCGGTGCATCGGTGACAATTACTGCTTTACCGAGGATATCCACCACATTAACGTTCTGGGCTTCAAACAAGCGGGTAGCATTAGTGAGGTTCTGACCGATAAGTTTGTGCATCACCTCCCCGGTCATCACATTGGCAATGATGCTGCCGGAGTGGTCACCAAACTTGGCGTGAGCACTATTGAGAGCGGTGTAGCTGATACCCGCAGTTGCAGACACATCATTGACCACCGAAGTGTTGTTCTCGATAGCCGCCACAAGTGCAGCAATCGCTGTGAAAAGCTGGTCCTGCAAAAGTGCTTCGGCAAAGTTGCGGGATGCTACCTCCACGCCCTCAGCAGTAGGCTTATTTAACCAAGTCATCTGGCCCGGCTCGAATAGGATAGGACCAAACCCACCGGCCACCTTTACAGAGCTGCGCTTAAGTTGGGTCAGATCAGTTGCAGCCTGATTTCCGTTTGAACCGTATCGATTCACCCGGCGTTGTGCACTGTGAATGGCAGCAAAGAATGACTCTTGCAGGAAGTCACCCTCAAAGCCCTCGGTGGTTAATCGGATAGCTCCATTCGATGCCGCGTTAAACTTCTGCACCATTACCGCCAGTGTTTCGATTGTGGCGGGCATGATGTACTTATTAAAAACTTCCATATGCGAAAGCATGGTTATTTACCTTTAGTTGTTTAAATCAGGGAATTTGGCCGAGATGGCCGCTGTGCGCTCTGAACGAGAGCCGCCCATATTTCCGGTTGTGGACCCGCCTCCACCTTGGCCACCTCCACCTGCACCACCACCAGAAGCTTTGCTACCAAGAATCACCGGAGCGAAAGCGGGATTATTGGAAAATTCAGTTTTGAGATCGTTCAGGCTTGCCGCTGAGGGCTTGCCCTGTCCATCTTTAACCACTGTTACAAACTGGCCGTCTCGCTGCTCAGCAGCCAAGCGGGCCTTGATATGGGGAACCAAGATATCGGCACTACCTTGAACCGCTATCTCATTGGCCATGGACACAGCAACGTTATCCACGGTCATTGTGGTGATACTGCCGTTTAAGGTATCGATTTGCCCCTGCAGCTCGGCCTCACGATTGGCTAGCTTTTCCTTCCAAGAGTTTTCAAGGGCCTCCACATCTCCACTCCTGCGAGCAGCCTCTTCGGCGGCGTCCTTGGCCTTTTTGGCTTCTGTTTTTTTCTCCTCCAACAAGGAGGCGACCTGGGCCTTTAATTCAGCCACTCCCTCTCCCTGCGGGATGCCATCAACCTTCAGCTTGTATCCATCGCCGTCCTTCTCATACATCGCGGCGACGGCCTCATCTAACCCCTCTAGGGTTTTGAGTCTGTATTTCAGCATGGTGTCTCCTGAGACATTTCACCGGCTAACCGGCAGACATAAAAAAGGCCCGCCGAAGCGAGCCAGTTAATTAATTTGAATGGTATTTAGAGTCCTGCACGTTCAAACGCGATGGGCTCTTTCAGTTTCATTTCTGCCAGGGTAAGTGGCTTAAAGTTGCGACCAAGTCCCATTGCCGCAAACCGATACGCAGAAAGTCCGCCATTAAGTAAAAGCTTCGCCCGCGTCGGGCCAATGATGTCTTGAACAAATTCTAATGGTTGCTGCTTCAGCCATTGGTAGTAAATTGTGCTCGCATCGACATAGCCATCTTTGCTGGCTCGTGTAGCGCCCTCACTCAAGGCTCGATATTTCTTTTTAAGAACCGCAACAACTGTACTCCGACAATTGATATGAATCGGGGGACGCGGCCCTTTATCTAATGGGAAAACCCTACCATCCAAACCTCGGCATGGTGCAGAAGTTCGGCTATCAAGGGTTGAGGTCCATCTCACCCCCTCCAATAGGTCGGAGTTGCCCCTCATTGTCTCCATCCTCGCAACCAAGGATGTATGTGCAATGACGGTTCGAATCACAGCGCTCGCATTGCGCTGAGTTATTGCCAGAATCCCGTCGCGGTATTTATTCGCCTTCGTGCCCCGCACATTGCGGATAATCTGGAGAGTCGTTTGCCCTTCGAAGAAACCCTGCCGGATTGCCCCGGTAACCCGCTTTCTCTCGCTGCTAGTCCAGTCCTTGATAAATGGCTCAATCAGCTGACCACCATCAGGGCCACGCACAGATAGCGGCGTGGAGAGCACAGCGGCACGGACCTGAGCCGGCGCAGGGATTACAGTCTCTACCCCGGCAATCAATGCGGCCTGTAAATTACGAACCTCAAACTCTGATTCATACTCAGCCAAGTCCAACAGATGGCCGGCAAGCTGGTCGTAGTACTTTCTGAATATTTCGGATAAATCACTATCAACAACAATAAGCAGCCGTTCCAGTCGAGTACGGGAGAACTCGGTTAAATCATGGCTTGATAGGCGCTGCTTTATGGAGCGATCTATCTGCTGCAGGAATGCCGCAAACTGATTTACCTCACCAGACTTCAGCCGCTCCAGGTAAACGGCGTGGCGCGTGGTTGAGGTGGTGAGGGCTTCACTCATCGTTTAACTCCGGCCCCGGCTCTTCACCCTCCAACTCCTCACGAATCACTTCATCAGTCTTCTCCGCATTAATAACGCCATGTTTGCGGAGACTCGCCCATAGATCGGAACTCGGTAAGCGACCAGACTGCCAGGCATTCACCAGAGCTGTGAGCATCTGCGCATCAAGCTTGGATTCAGCAAAGTCCTGATTGAGTTTGTACTCTGTGTCAGCCTGTACGTTCTGGAATTGAGCCACCCATTGAATAGCCTGGGTGTAAGCCTCGCTGACGTTCTCGGCGACAAGCGATAAAACGGAGTGCTCAGACTCGTTTTCTGCCTGGGCTTCGGTGGCTGTCTTTACTGCCGAGCCACGCTCAATCAAGCGAGCACCTAAGGCGACCATTTGCTTTTCTTTCTGGTCCATCGCCTCTTTGACCAGAGTGTTAGGTTCAACCTGGGCAAATCCGAAAGCGCTATCTTTAGGCAGCAGGATAGGAGAGCGGGAACCAATATAAATGCCCTGCTTTTCCATATGGTCTCGCCAGTTTTCATCCAACCCGGCAATCCACGGCTGGGCTTGACCAACGAAGAAGGCTGAATCCTCATAATCTGCTGAGTTGCGATAGTGGGCTTTGTTGAGGTTTGCCAGGTCAAGCAGTGGAGACCGGTCGATACTAGGGTCATTGTTTTCAGCGCCGACGAAAGTGAACGGGATAATGTCCCAGGCTTTCCCTACTCCATCTAGCGGTGTGTAGGTGTCGTGAATAACCCAGGTTCCAGTATTACCACTGCGCCATATCTCCACTGTGTAGCGACCATCAATCAGCTTGAGTGCGCGGTACTGAGTTTTCTCCTCTATACCAAAACCGTCTGAAGTTACCTCTTCATAGCTTTCACGGATAACAACCAATCCCAGTCGGTGCACACCGCCAACCCTAACGGTTCGCCAGTTGATAATCTGATTCGCTGGATAGCTCACTATCGATGCGCGTACCAGACCTGCTTGCTGTTCGGCTTTGGAGGTTTGCCCCTCTGTTTTTGGGTAATCCACCAGCAGGCCACGCCGGCCAGACTTAAGCACCGCAGCAACTACAGACTGGGACTGCTGGTAGATACTTACCCCATTGCCATTAGCGTCTGAAGTCAGGTATTCCAGGCCTGCCGGAATATCGACTGTAGGCGCTCGACGAAAGACAGCACCAACCAGACCCTGTAATGTGCGGCCAGTTGCGTTATAGAAAACTGCCCTGTCTGTGTACTGCTGATAGCGAGCTCTATTTGCTTCACTCTGGTCCTTTGGGTTCGGCATGGGCAAATAGGTGGTGCCCTTGGACTTAATGACCCTCTCACCCTCACAGATATCATCAACCAGAGCCCAATCTGGAAGCGCCTTTACGAAATCGTCGCGCTGATAGGTAACGTCATTTGCCATTAGTAGGCCATTCCCATGTTGATTGTTAGTGCTGGTTTGATGAGTGGGTAATCGTGATGAATGAAGTAGCCACCAGCGTCTGGTGCATGGTCGAGACCACCGCTTTTATCTGGCTCGCCATTCTCTGCCCAGGGTTGTTGCTCTAAGCAGTCCGAATAACCTGGGCACTTATCGGTGTTCACCAAGTAGCGGCGCTCACCCTTGGCATTGCAGAACATCGCGTTCATTGCATTTACCCGGTCTTTAACCGGGGGATTCGCTTTAGGGGCGTGTACTGAAAAGCCGGCATTTCTCAGTAAAGCCAAATCAGTAGTGCTGGCATTCACTGACTTGCGGGAATCACCAGAGGCATCCGGATAAATACGCACCTCGCAGGTTTTCCGATAGTCCCCATCTCGGTATTCCCAGTACCGCTCTTTGATTCTCCGAATCATGTCCGGGGTATCGTAGCCCTCAAGGATTTCATCAACGGCCCTGGGCTTACTGTCTCGCTTTACGTGAGTGATTGCCGCCATCTTGCCGACATTGAAGTCCATACCGATAAATAAAGGCTCACCCGCCTTCACTGAGTCATTGCAGTGATTAAGCTTGCGGTCGAATTGGTGATAGACCGTTCCCGTCAGCAGGTTTACAAACTGGCCATTGAGATAGGCTCGGATAAGCTCGGGCGTATAGGCCTCAAGCATTGAATCGATATAGTCATCAGGTAGGTTCGACTCATTGTCGAAGGTCGAGGCCTGAATTAACCCATATCGCTCGCGAAGTTTTGGTTTATCCCGAAGGGCCTTTACGAACTGGCGATAGACAAACTTGAACCCTTCCGGGGTGGTCGTTACATCAATGCCATTTTTGACACCGTGGACCTTGTAGCGCATGCGCGCCATGATTTTCCGCCAAGCCTGCTCTGCTTTCTTCTCAGCAAGCAAGTCCAGCTCATCAACCAGAGCGTGGCCGATTTTGAATCCAACAATATTGGCCGGGTCATCAATCGAGCGGCAGATTACAGAACCTCGGTAGCGACTACCGCTGTACACCTCAACTTCGTGGTCACCTCGCTTGACCTTGACCCGCAGCCCCATAGTCTCAGCAACTTCGCCGATTGTGGGGTAGTAAATATCCCTGATTAGTGGATAGGTTGGAGCAAAGTAGCCTTGGTTAATCTTGGGGTGCTCGTAGAAGTGGGCCAGCTGCCCCGAACAGCCAACCCAGGTCTTCCCAGACCCGAAACCTGCAACGTAAGCCCGGTACTTATGCGGCAGGTTTAAAAACTGACTTTGCGGAACATTAAGAGCCGCTCTCACTTCCCTCCCGCGTTCTTGCATCCTTGACCTCAAATACGACTTTTGTCGGTGGTATGTCGGCACCGCCACCGGCTGGGTCAGGGTTTCGTTGCCACTTTTCTCTTTGCCGGTTATGGAGCCAGGCTAGACACGCTGTAGTGTCTGATGGGTAGTGTTCGGTGTACTCCTGAACAATAGGATTGCCGTTGTGCTGCATGATCTTTACAGCTTCATGGCTATAGCCGCAGGCTCTTCGATAAAGACTCTCAGCCACGTTGGCATCAGCCAAAGTTTTGCCTCTTTTTATGGACTCAAAAAATTCGGGATGCTTATTCTTCCAATTGTTGATTGTTTGCTCTGTTACCTCGAAGAATTCGCCTAACTCTTTGTCTGTAAGTCCGAGTTTGCAGAGCTTTTCGGCCTGCTCAGCAAACTCCTGCCTATAGCTGGTCAGCCTTGCCATCTTGTTGCTCTTTCATCAATTTGTGACGCTGGTGTGAGTAATACCAATTCACGACTAGACCCAATGCAGCTATTACTACACCCACTAGG
>NZ_JBGMEK010000087.1:0-15751 GCF_041447265.1 Microbulbifer epialgicus | reverse complement strand
AGTTCGGCGTTTCTCTTCCTGCGCGGAAGCGGGTAATTTTCTTGCATCAATAATATCCATTTGGGTATTATACAGAACTATAGAGCCACCGGGTTAATACTAGGTCAGAAGGGTGGAATACACTACACTTGAGACGCGCTGTGAGTACATCCCTGTAAGCTCGTAATCGGCATCCATGCATCATGCGGTCCCAAGCGCAGTATATTTTTTCCTTCCCATAACACCTCCCCGACCAAGAGATAGACTACATTCGAAATCGCCTACACAGCGCCAATGGCTATCTCAGCCCTGAGGCGTTTGAGGAACAACTAGTCGCTTAGTGGTGTGTCCGTTGTTGATGGGTAGGATCAAGCCAATACAAATCATTAACGAACCTGAACTAGGAGAGTTGCGATCTCTGCACTCCGATCTCCGCTATTTCCATGCGGACCGTGAACGTACACGAATAAATTCGCAACTTACTTTGCAGTGGCGACCGACAGATACTCTGACCAGCACCGTCGATTACACCTATGCCAAACAGGATATCTATGAAAATCGTTCAGAGTTATCCGCTTGGATGGATACTTACAAAAGTGATATCGCATTTGATGATGCGTCCGTATATACACCAACTCTGTATTGGGAGGAGCGTCGTGAGCAGAATCCAAGAGATATTGGCTTGGCACTACAGCAACAGAATCAAGTGAATAAACTGGAGTCTCTTGGCCTGAATCTGGTATGGCAGCCCAGCGACCAATTCGAATAGAGCTTTGATGCGCATAAATCAGAATCTTCCAGTTTACCGGATGCCGGCTTTGGTAACTGGATTAATATAGGCCTTGGAGCAAATGTCGCTGCAGGGCAGGGAGTCGATTTTACCAGTGATGGTCTACCGATTCTGGTTGTAGACTTCGATGATTCAGTGTACGGGAATGGTAATGGCGTACTGGATAACGAGGAAGTGGGATCAGCTGTTCGGCAGATATATAATGACCGCTCCCGTGCAGATTTCACCCAAGCGCGCCTGGATGGCAATTTTGTTTTCAGTGAAATGCACTCTATCGATTTTGGTATCGAGTCCCGTGATATGGAAACGCGTTTGCAATCTTCGTTTTATCAGGAGTTGCTTGCCGGTGGCTGGGGAATCGCCAATCCAGGTGATGTTCCGGCTGAGTATTTATCGCCAATAAATTATGCCGATCTGTTTGATGGCTACGACCTCTCATTAAATTCCAACAGCCAGGAATTCTTCGATATAGTCAGTGATGGCCAAGCGGTGCCGCTATTAATTGGCTATACCGGTGATGCCGCTCTGATTGGAGAGCACCTGTCCAGCGCTGCTGGGTTACCCTGGGGTGTTAACCCGGTTGACCACCTGGATCGCAATATTCGTGAGAAGATCCTGGCGGGTTATATGCAATATAATTTTTATAGTGAATGGCAGAGTATGCCAATAAATTTAATAGTTGGGTTGCGCTATGAAAAGACTGATATCACATCTACAGACCTGGCCAATATCCCTACAGAAGTAGTCTGGCAAAGTAATAATGATTTTCAAATACCTGCCGGTGCGGAACCTACGCTGTATTCACAGGAAGCGGACTACGATCATTGGTTGCCAAATGTGGACTTTGATATAGAGTTTATGCCGGGCTTGAAAGGGCGCTTTTCATACAGTAAGACTATTGCCCGAGCCAACTATAGCGAAATGGGCTCTGCCGCTACGGGATTGAATGGTCCCTCTCTGCCCACGCTTTTGTCTGGCTCAGTACTGGGTACAGCAGGCTCAGGAAATCCTGGGATTTTACCACTGGAGTCAAACAATATAGATTTGTCTTTGGAGTGGTATTTTGACGACTCCGGTTATGTCTCTATCGGATATTTTCGCAAAGATGTAGATAACTTTATTGGCTCAGCAGCAGTTGATACCAATTTGTACGGCCTTACAGATCCGAGCAATGGCCCTCGTTCCCAGCAGGCGATGGATGATCTGGCTGAACCAATTAACGATACCAATCTATTTTCAATGGTGGCTGCAAATATTCTCGGTGTGGGCTTTTATGATTACACCGCTGAAGAGTTTGAAAACCTGGTTGATGTAACCGGTAACCCAGATGATGAGCCAATAATGTTCCGTGTATCCCAGCCAATGAGTACTGAGAGTGTGGTAATTGATGGTTGGGAAATGGGAGTTCAGTACTTCTTGGGTGATAGTGGCTTCGGGCTTCAGGCAAACTATACCATTGTTAATGGAGATATAGAATACGATGTAAATCAGGACCCGGATGTAGATGGTGGAGCCCAGTTTGCCTTAACCGGACTTAGCGACACAGCTAACCTGTCTTTGATCTATGAGGACTATGGATTTTCCACCAGACTATCTTACAACTGGCGGGATGAGTTTCTCAGTGGTATTGAGGATGGAGGGAAGAGGCCGCGCTATGTTGAAGAGTATAGTCAGGTTGATTTAAGTGTTGGCTATGAAGTTAATGACAACCTTAAGCTTAGTCTTGAAGGGATAAATCTTTTGGGTGAAGACCAAAGGCAGTTTGGGTGTACCGAGGATCAGCTTTTACGCATCGAAATGCTTGGGCCACGCTATGCACTAAGTGCCCGCTATAACTTTTGAAAGCGGTATCTGGTATAGGCCGCCTGATTTAGATGGCGGCACTATATTATCCGTTATTAATCAATAGCTAAGATTCTTGCCTGTCTAGTTGAGTAAGGTATGTTTTTAACTGATGGCGTGTAGACAATTGTAGGCCCAATATAACAAGAGCAATAGTGAGATTGTGAAGATGGCCAGTATTACGGTTGTCGATAACAAAAGACATCGCGATATCCGGGTATTTTGTGAGCCAAAATTATCCCCTCAGGATGGCCTTGGGTACGTTCAAGTATTTCCTTCTGAGCTAGATGCGGCACATAAAGAGTATCCCATTTTTTTAAAGAAAAATTCTGTAACCGGACGTTTTTTCTTGGCCGCATTACTTTCTTCGGATTTGCATAAAAATGACTTTTTAATCGAGGGGAAATGGTACTCAAGATATGTACCCTTAGTGGTCAGGAGAGGCCCCTTCATTATTGGACGATCAGGCGAAGTATTAAACTTATGTCTAGATCTGGATGATGACCGAGTTAGCAGTGATGGTGAGCGCTTGTTTGATCAGAATGGTGAGCCTACTGCCATGGCAAACAAGGCAATCAGTGTACTTTCCCTTATCCATCGTGGTTATCAGCAGAGTGAGGAGCTTATTGAAGCTCTCACCGCCGAGTCTCTGATTGAACCGATTACGATTAAGCCGACTCATGGGGTTGGAGGCGCAAACCTCAAGGGGCTCTATTCGATCAATCCACAGAGGCTGCGTGAACTGCATGGCGAAACACTTGAGCGGTTAAACAGCTCGAGTTTCTTGCAGTCCGCCTACCTCCTTGCTAGCTCTTCATCAAATGTCGGATTTTTTTTCAATAAAAATAATATTTTTGAAAAAATGTGGATATCTACAGGGAATGAGGGCTTATGAGCCAGGTGAAAAGTGTTGTAGTCGCCGGAGGTGGTACCTCTGGATGGCTGACAGCAGCGGCAATTGCCAAGCTCTATGGAAAACGGGTAAAAATTACCCTGGTGGATAGTACTGAGATAGGGCGAATTGGAATGGGTGAGGCCACAATACCGCCACTTCGTAACTTCCACCGCCTTCTTGGGATTCAGGAGGCGGAATTTATGGCGGCGACCCAGGCTACGTTTAAACTGGGTATTGAGTTTAATAATTGGGCTCGCCTGCAAGATAGTTATTTTCATTCGTTTGGTGTTACTGGTAAAGACTGTTGGGCATGTGACTTTCACCACTTCTGGCTGGCCGGACAGAACCAGGGGTTGGCCGATGATCTCGAAGATTACAATATCGAATTACAGGCCGCTAAACTTCACCGAGTTCTACCTGGGGATTCAGAAAAACTTAATTATGCCTACCACCTAGATGCTGGCCTGTATGCAGAATTTTTGCGTACATATGCGTTAAAATATGGCGCCCGCCATATTAATGGCAGAATAGCCAAGGTGGATGTAGCTGTATCAGATGGTCATATTCAGGCACTTGTTCTTAATGATGGCTCCAGAGTCGAAGGTGATCTGTTTATCGACTGTAGTGGTTTCCGAGCAATCTTGATTGGAGAGACCCTGAATGTTAGCTATGAGCCCTATGGCCACTTCCTGCCATGTGATTCTGCAATTGCAGTCCAAACTGCATCAGAAGAGCAATTGCCCCCCATTACCCAATCAGTAGCCCATGAATTTGGATGACAATGGCGCATCCCATTGCAGCATAGGGTGGGCAATGGGTTAGTTTATTGCAGTCGTCATGTGGAAGATGATACAGCCCACGAGCGATTGTTACAGGTTGTGAAAACTGACCCCGTGAGCGAGCCCCGTAAATTTCGCTATGTCACAGGTCGCCGCATTCAAGCGTGGCATAAAAACTGTGTGGCTATCGGTTTATCCAGTGGTTTCCTGGAGCCTTTGGAGTCCACTTCGATACACTTGGCAATGTCGGCAATATTGCGCCTGTTGAAGTTATTTCCCCGTGAGTTTATCGCTGAAGAAGCTGTATCTACTTTTAATCGGCAGACTCGTGAAGAAGTGGAAATGACTCGGGACTTTATTATCTTGCACTATAAGGCAACGGAGCGTGGCGATAGTTCTTTCTGGCGTTATTGCAGCCGAATGGACATACCGGAATCTTTAAAGCAACGTCTTGAGCTATTTCATAATATCGGGGCTTTGTCCATTAGTAGTAAGGAACTATTCCAAGTTGATTCCTGGGTACAGGTAATGCTTGGGCAGCGCTTAGTACCCCGTGACTATCACCCAATTGTCGACCTGATGGCTGATGATGAACTGTATAGATTCTTGAAAGGCTACAGAAACTTTGTGGCCGAAAAAGTCCGTAGTTTCCCTGCCCATCGAAAAGCCATAGAGAACTATTGTAAATCTTACCTGAATGAGAAAAATTCTTTATGAAGGGTGTGATTAAGCGGGTAGTTATTCTGGGGGGAGGTACTGCGGGTTGGTTGACTGCCGGCGTCATTGCCGCAGAGTACTGTGCGGCTGACAAGGACGGATTGAATATCGTATTAGTGGAATCGCCGGATATTCCCAATATCGGTGTGGGAGAGGGTACATGGCCAACAATGCGTAAGACTCTACGTAAAATTGGCCTCAATGAGACCCAGTTGTTTCGCGAATGTGAGGCTTCCTTTAAACAAGGAGCCAAATTTTGCGGTTGGGTCAAAGGAGTAGAGGGCGACTTTTACTATCATCCTTTAACAACTCCAGAGAACTATGGGGAAATTGACCTTGCCAATATGTGGTGTGCCGATGACAAAGCGGAATCATTTGCTGACAGTGTTAATTTCCAAAGCCGATTGTGAGAACTAGGGCTAGCACCGAAGCAAATTACTACCCCGGAATATGCCGCAATAGCAAATTATGCTTATCGCATAGATGCTACAAAGTTGGGGCAGCTGCTCGCGCGTCACTGTGTAGAAGAACTTGGGATGATCCATCATCGAGGGAACATAATCGGCGTACGCAGTCATCAAAATGGAGATATAGCATCCTTATGTAGGGATGACGGTGGCGAAATCTGTGGAGATCTATTTATTGATTGCTCAGGAAGCCACTCTAGGTTAATTGGTCAACATTTTAGCATCCCCCTCGTATCATGTGCTGATCAACTCTTTAATGATAGGGCCATTACAGTGCAAGTGCCCTATAGTTATGAAGGCGATCCAATTGCATCTCATACCATTGGCACTGCACAAAGTGCGGGGTGGATTTGGGATATAGGCTTGCCGACTCGCAAGGGAGTTGGGCATGTATATTCCAGCGCTCATATAAGTGATGAGAGTGCACTCAGAGAACTGCGTATTTATTTGGCAAAAAGTTTAAGTGAGCAGAAGTTCAGTGAGTTGAGTTTTCGTAAGCTGAAATTCTGTCCAGGGTATCGGGCTAGGTTCTGGCATCGTAACTGCGTTGCGGTTGGGATGGCGGCTGGTTTTGTTGAACCACTGGAAGCGTCAGCTCTGGTATTGGTGGAGCTTGCTGCTGCAATGATTAGCTCAGACTTTCCAGGGCACAGAGTAGTCATGGATATTATTGCCCGACGTTTCAATGATCGATTTAAATATCGCTGGACCAGTATTGTTGATTTTTTAAAGCTGCATTATGTCTTATCCCAACGTAATGACAGTCAGTACTGGCGAGAGCATACTCAAAAGAATACTTCTTCCGAACGATTAAATGAGTGGTTACGACTGTGGGCTTTTCAGCCGCCCAGTAAGCACGATTTTCCTCAGATTGATGAGGTTTTTGCTTCTGCGAGTTGGCAATATATCCTGTATGGTATGGGATTTAAAAGTAAAAGTAGACCTACGAAGCTGAGGTCCCACAATTTAAGCACATATAAAAATCACCTTTATGAAAATAAAAAATTTGTTCAGCAATGTATCTCCAATCTGCCGAGAAATCGGGAATTGATCGAAAAAATCCAGAGCTATGGTTTACAGCAGGTGTAAGCTTTTTGGTGCTAAGCTCGCAATCGTCCACATTGCCCTCATTTTGACCCCGTTTATCGAAAATAGGTGCGATATTTAAATTGCTATATGGTAAAAAGTAAGGATAGAGATGAGTAGTTCATGTTGATATTGACCTGCTTTCATGTAAATAAGATGTAAGTGGACTGATACTGAAGTCTCAGGATTAACAGCCATGGCGATTATGCAAAGTAATACAGCAACAGATGCTTCACAGTTACAATCCAGTGAACAAGCAGGCCAGAGATTTGCACTGGTTGCCCTTACCACTCTGTTTTTTATGTGGGGATTCATCACCTGCCTTAACGATATACTAATACCCTACCTGAAGAATATATTTGGGCTGAGTTATGCTCAGGCAATGTTGGTACAGTTTTGCTTCTTTAGTGCATATTTCTTGGTGTCTTTTCCCGCAGGTTTACTGGTGTCTCGGGTTGGTTTTCAGAAAGGGATTGTGATTGGCTTAAGTGTAGCAGTGCTTGGTTGTTTACTGTTTATTCCCGCGGGAAGAATGGAGATCTATGCTCTTTTTCTTGGGGCATTGTTTGTTTTGGCCTCAGGCATTACGGTTCTTCAAGTGTCAGCGAACCCCTATGTCACCGTATTAGGGAATGAGCGTACGGCTGCGAGTCGCCTGACGATGACTCAGGCCTTTAACTCCCTGGGAACAACTGTGGCTCCCTCATTTGGTGCGTTACTGATCCTCCCCACAGCGGGAGTTGCAGTTGGAGTTGCCACAGCTACTGTTATTGAAATCCCCTACTTGATTTTGGCTTCCACTCTGGGGGCTTTGGCTCTGGTATTTGCCTTCCTCAGACTACCAATAATTATTTCCGACACCTCTCCAGTTACCACAGTCGTGGAAATATCGGCATGGAAATATCGCCATCTGGTTTTGGGTGCAGTGGCAATATTTCTCTATGTGGGAGCTGAAGTGTCAATCGGCAGTTTTCTGGTGAACTTTATTTCTGAGGATTCTATTGCCGGTATTAATGAATCTGAGGCGGCATTTTATATCTCTCTTTATTGGGGAGGGGCGATGCTTGGCCGATTTGCTGGTGCCTTGATTATGCGTGTCGTCGCCGCAGGTAAAGTGTTAGCATTTAGTGCTATAGGATCATGCATCCTGTTATTTATCACAGCTACCAGTAGTGGTTATCTGGCGATGTATTCCGTATTGGCTGTTGGTTTATGTAACTCGATTATGTTTCCAGCAATCTTCAGTTTAGCTCTTGCAAAACTGGGGCGTGCGACTAGTCAAGGGTCTGGTATTCTATGTTTGGCCATAGTCGGTGGTGCTGTGGTGCCATTATTGCAGGGCCTATTAGCGGATCGGATAGGTATTCAGCTGACGTTTCTATTACCAATACTTTGTTATCTCTATATTCTTTACTATGCTCTTTTAGGATATAGAGCGGATTAACATATCTAAGTTATCTCCTCCGAGCTCGTTTTGCCGGCATTTTTATGCCGGCTTTTTTTAATAAAAATACTACTTCTAATTCTTTAGCAGGTGAGCAAGGGGGTCGATTAACTGCATCAGTATTTTCGTACTTTTTTGGCTTGTACAAAAAAGTTAAGGCATTATTTGAGTTGGATGTATCAAATGTGAAATATGGATTTACTAAAAGGGGAGAGGGAAGAATACACTGCACTCGGGACTGTCTTGGGCATTGATGTCGATTACGAGCTTACAGCGATTTATTCACAGCGCGTCTAGAGTGCAGTGTATTCTTTCTTTCTGAACCAGTAGTAACTGACAGTGTGGTAATTTCGTTTGAGTCTTATTGGTAGCTACTTCCGTCTGTGCTTTACATAGGTATTCGCGTTCAATTATCTTGATAGTATCATGTGTTTCCTGGTGTTCACCCTGAAGCAGGATGGGATACTTTACTCCGCAATACAAGGCATTTCAAAGTAGGTGCACAAAACGTGATTTGTGATTTCAGCCGCCAAATTCTGGCCAGATGGGGTATTCCCCCCCCCCAAGGTGAGAATGGGCCTCCGTTCCTATGGGTTCCAGATTCCTGATACTGTAGAAAAAAATAGCTTGGATAGGCCGCGCTAACTTCCATGTAATACCGAAACAGGCTTGAGAATCATTGATATTACCAAAGCTAGCGCTTGTGTTTGGAACGACCAGAATACTATATAGGTGTCTATGTATTTACTGTTGTTGGAGGGGCGAGATAAAATTTATGATAGTGTTTATTGTTGTGCAGTTGATACCATTGTGGCCTGCTGGGTCGATCCGTGCCCGGGCAAATTTCCATTTTGTCGCTAAAAAAGTCCTGCTGAGCTTATTTAGAGGTGCGCTGTGAAGTAATTTTGGGCAGTCTGGACCTGTATGACAACTAATTTCATAGTTGCTTGAATATTTAATGGTTAAGGCAGGGCTGGGCTATGGTGCACTTAACTTATATTGTGGATATAAATTCGGCCTTCTCGATGAACATCTGCAGGTGAGTTGATTAGGGCAAAGTGAATCCTAATATTGTATATACTGGGGAATTTGAACAGTGGGGGAGGTTTCGTGTGGCCTATTTTATCTCCATGTTACTCAAAAGACGTATGAAAAGAATAAACTTCACTGAAGCCTGTATGAGGTATGGATGCCGACTAGGAGTGTCCAGGTATGCATTTACGGGGCGTCGTGAGAGAAGTGTGCGCTTTACTTTCGGCCCAGTTGTGAATACTCAAATTTACGAGCGAAAGAATACGCTTCACTTGAGCCTGTATAAAACATGCATGCAGATGAAGTGTACACAGCTATACAATCACGGCGTGTTTCGAAAGGAGTGTATTTTTCACCTCTGGCCAAATAGTAATAAAGATTTAGGAGTTGATCTCCAATGAGTCGGATGCTACACGAATCAAAGCTTTCCTCAAGCATAATATCTAAAAGTAAGTCCGTCTCTAACAATGAGGTATTCACTGGTAGCGCTCCAGGCTACTTTAATCTCGCTGCTCTCACCTCTTTGTTTTTTATATGGGGTTTTATTACTGGCCTGAATGATGTGCTGGTGCCTCACTTGAAAAATGTATTTGAACTGAGTTATACCCAGGCTGTGTTGGTCCAGTTTTACTTTTTTGCGGCCTATTTTCTGGTTTCTGTACCTGCTGGGCTATTGTTACGTAGAGTGGGCTACCAGTTGGGCTTAGTACTTGGACTACTTATTGCTTGTGCCGGTTGTTTAGTTTTTATCCCTGCCGCACGACTGCAGATTTATGAAGTATTTCTACTGGGGCTCTTTGTTTTAGCCTCTGGAATCACCTTGTTACAGGTCTCTGCCAATCCCTATGTTATTGCGCTTGGTAGTTCACGCTCTGCTCCAAGCCGGCTTAATCTTACCCAGGCATTTAACTCTTTGGGGACCACTCTGGCACCAGTAATTGGTGGGGCGGTATTTTTTACAAGTCTTTCAATGGGCTCGGACTCAGGTAGTGCGACTAACATTGCAGAGTTCCGTATACGTGAGGCTGCTCTGGTGGAGCCCCCATATTTTTGGTTGGCTGTTACTCTGCTAGTGATGGTTGCTTTTTTTTCCTGGATTCGTTTGCCGACAATTCCCAGTCATCAGCAGAAAGCGGGATCCAGGTTAGAAGCTGACAATGCATTTTCAATATGGCGATTCCCCAGGTTAACCCTGGGAGCTGTGGGTATTTTTGCTTATGTTGGTGCTGAAGTTGCTATTGGTAGCTTTCTCGTAAGCTTTTTCGGGGAGCCTTCGGTAGCGAAAATGCCACCATTTGAGGCGGCTCATTTCGTCTCATACTACTGGGGCGGGGCTATGATAGGCCGCTTTGCCGGGGCGTTATTATTGCGCTATGTGTCGGCGGGAAAAATGTTGGCAGTCTGTGGTGTGGGTTCTACCTTGCTTATCGCTCTGGCCATGGTTTCTAGTGGATCAATTGCGGTGTGGTCGATTGTTGCAGTAGGGTTGTGCAACTCCATTATGTTTCCAACCATATTCAGTCTGGCATTGCGGGGATTGGGTGGGTATACAAGCCAGGGTAGTGGCGTTCTGTGTATGGCCATTGTAGGAGGAGCTATTATCCCGCTATTACAGGGTATACTAGCTGACAATGCGGGAATTCAGTTTTCATTTTTGATTCCGATGTTATGTTACTGCTATATCGTTTACTACGGCGCTTTTTTCCCTACATTTCGAGGAGATGCACAAGAATAAATGTAATTTATCGATATTTTTTGTATCGATTTTTATCGCGTATTCTTAGTGCTCTGTTTTTATATGGTTGATACATCGATAGAATCATATCAGATAAGTACTAAAAAGAGAGAAGGAAAGATTACACTGCGCTCGGGACCGTATGAGGCATGGATGCCGATTACGAGCTTACAGGGATGTATTCACAGCGCGTCTCGAGTGCAGTGTATTCTTTCTTTCTGACCCAGTAGCGTATTTGGATAGCTATAAATTATTGCCTGCTGTATTTTTCCGTTAAGGTTTTTACTCAAGGGCGTAAGGGAAATATAACTCCAAGGTTTGTTGGATGGCTTTCTTACTAGTTATTGTTTTTGAGTCTCTTGTGGTGGTGTTCGGGAGTTGATTACTATTGATGATGACATTTGGAGTTGCCTTTTATGGCTAAGAAATATAAAAGTCAATGGCGCTAAGGATTCAAAATTTATAAGGTAGTCCTGAAAGCTCGATTGCACTCGATTAATAACGTAAGAAGGCTTGTAAATTATTTTAAAGTTCTATCGTATTTAGTGAAAGATAATGTGTTGATTATATATTTGGGTGCTACTCAACATTAGCCATTGTTAGGCATCGTCCTTCAACCGTGATGGGGAGGTCACATATTGAGGCAGAGATAGTATCTATCCTACATGTGAAAGGCACGAACCTGTCCGCACTAACCTGATAATAATCCACCTTGTCTGATTGCTGTTGCTCTCGCTTGATGCAAGTCGAATGATATCTGGGCGTGGAGCGAACTTTCAGTAGCAGCAACAGAGGGAAGGCTACTCTAAAGGGAAAGGTAAAGAGTTAGCTGCTTTTTTGATTGTATTTGGCGCGGATGGCAATTTTAAATATTTAGGGATGTATTTGCCGAGTAATCTTGTGGACGTCTCTTTGCTTGGTGTTTGGTAGTGTAAGGACTGCAATCATAGATTTATTCATTATGCTCAAAGACTATCCATCATTGGATTCTATTTTATGTAAATAATTATCAAGAGGGTAAAGTTAGGATGCATGCCCAAATTAGACTGAGTAAAGTGTCTCAATTGAGAGGTACTTTTTGGGGGTAAACCCTATCACTACTATTGTTTGTTGCAAGTGCTATTTCGGTAGAGCCTCTCGCTATTAATGACAATCAAGTCTTGATTGGGTAGCAGGCAGGTGACCTCGCGAATATTAGCTATTTCTAGAGCAACAGCAACCAAGATGGGAATACATACTGCAACAGAAAAACAGTCAACGGGAAAAGTTGGACTGTAATTTCCCATTGGTGCGTACAGCTATGAGGGTAGTAGATAACGATGGATATTTTGAGAATTCCGTCTGAAATGAAGCTATGGTGTGGGTGGCAGTTGACGCAGCAATGACAAACGATATGTATGTAATAGTGGATGGGGACCCTTACTAAAAATTTACCCATGGCCAGAGCTATGTAATAAATTTCTTTCAACGTATGGCATCTGATTATGGAGAACTGCATACAACTCTGTATTGAGTTGTTAACTTGTTAGTTTTTCGGGTTAACAAAATCTGTTTGGGCTCGTGGAGGTGCGAGTCTAATCTTTATAAAACATTGACTTATTATAAGAGTTTTAAAACTTTTCTTTATTCTGTCTGTAACTTTATCAATTTAAAAATTCGCGTAACTGGGTATGTCAAGGAGTTTGATGATGGATTTTCACAGAAGGTGCCTTTGGGGGAGTGTATTGTTCTGTTTGGCATTTTCCGCATGTAAAAAAAATGATATCGATGTTGTGGATATATCCAACATGGACATTCAGAACTGGCCAAAACTTGAAGCCGCTTTTCCGCCAGATGCTGCTCTTGAGACCAGGATCAGTGACCTAATTGATCAGATGTCCGTTGAGGAAAAGGTTGGGCAGCTTATTCAGGCTGAGATTAAATACGTTACTCCTGATGAAGTTAAGAAGTACCACCTGGGGTCTGTTTTGAATGGAGGAGGAACTTATCCAAACAATGATAAGTTTGCTTCACCGGAAGACTGGTTGGCGTTATCGGAAGCATTTTTTGCTGCATCTATGGATACTTCAGATGGTGGTGTAGCCATTCCAATTATCTGGGGCTCTGATGCGGTTCACGGGCACAACAATATCGTGGGAGCGACTTTGTTTCCCCATAATATCGGCTTGGGAGCAGCCCGTGACGTGGAATTGATTGCCCGCATTGGCCAGGCTACGGCGCGCGAAGTTGCAGTGACCGGGGTGGACTGGACCTTTGCTCCGACAATAGCGGTAGCGCGCGATGACCGTTGGGGTCGAACTTATGAAAGCTATTCGGAAGATCCATCCATCGTCGCTGATTACGCAGAGGCAATGGTGAGGGGCTTGCAGGGAGAAAAGCTATCAAAAGATTTTTTACGCGGTGAACACCTTGTGGCTACGGCCAAACACTTCGTGGGAGATGGCGGTACAAATCGAGGTATAGATAGGGGTGATAATGCTGTGCCTGAAGCAGAGCTGGCAAAGGTACACGCTGCCGGATACCTGACAGCTCTACCTGCTGGTGTGCAGACAGTAATGGCTTCTTTCAATAGCTGGAATGGCAACCGCTTGCACGGCCACAAGTACCTGCTTACAGAGGTGTTGAAAAACCGTTTAGGGTTCGATGGTTTTGTGGTTGGCGACTGGAATGGGCATCGTTTTGTTCCAGGTTGCAGCGTTGATAGCTGTGCGGCAGCGATTAATGCTGGGCTGGATATGTTTATGGTGCCCTCTGATTGGAAAGCCCTGTATAAAAATACTCTGCTTCAGGCTAAGAGTGGTGAGATAGATCAACTTCGTCTTGACGATGCGGTAAGACGTATTCTCAGAGTGAAAATTCGGGCTGGTCTCTTTGAGCACCAGCGCCCACTGGCAGGTAAGAGTGGCATTATCGGTAGTGATGAGCACCGTGGTTTAGCGCGGGAAGCTGTACGTAAGTCTCTGGTCCTACTGAAAAATAACAAGCAATTATTACCGCTAATGCCGTCACAAAATATACTGGTGGCGGGTGATGCGGCGGATAATTTAACAAAGCAAACCGGCGGCTGGACTATTTCCTGGCAGGGGACGGGAAACAGCAGGGAGGATTTCCCTGGAGCCACCTCTATTTTTGAGGGAATTTCCGCTGTCGTTGATAAGACTGGAGGCCAAGCAGTTCTCAGTGAAGATGGTTCATTTTCAGCCGATACTTTCCGCAACGGTGCAGGCCCGGATGTTGCTGTCGTTGTCTATGGTGAAGAACCTTATGCGGAGTGGCATGGTGATCTCGCCAATATCGAGTACCAAATGGGTAATAAAACAGATCTGGCACTGCTGAGCGGATTGCAGAAACAAGGCATTCCGGTAGTAAGTATTTTCTTGTCTGGGCGCCCACTGTGGGTCAATAAAGAAATGAATGCTTCTGATGCTTTTGTTGCCGCTTGGCTACCTGGATCTGAAGGTTCAGGTGTTGCTGATGTACTGTTTAGAGATGTTGAGGGACAGGTCCGTTTTGAGTTTACCGGTACATTGCCTTTCAGTTGGCCTATGTATACACACCAGACAGTACTCAACCCTTACCATGAAAATTACGAGCCACTTTTTGCGCTTGGATATGGTATGCAGAGCCATACCCGTTCATCGGTAAATCGTGAACTCAGTGAAGTGAGTGAAACCTACACCGAAGGTGCCTTGGAAGATGCCTGGTTAATGGTGTCGAGACCACGTTCTCCCTGGAATTTATATATCCAGGAGGAAGAATCACAATTAGTTGCTGTAAGCGGCAACCTGGCTAGTAGCGGTGTCGATGAAAATATTTTGGTGTCATCGATTGATATGGAATCTCAGGAGGATGCCCGCTTAATCCAGTGGAAGGGTTTGCGTTCTGGAAGTGTTCAGTTGACAGCCAACAGTGATCAGGACCTGAGTCGTTACCTTAGGGAGCGCGCTGCATTGACTTTGGATATCCGTGTAGACCAACCGGTAACAAAACCATTTACTGCAGTGATTGATTGCGGCGAAGGCTGTGTCGGTAAAGTTCCGCTACAGTCGTCTTTGCAATCTTTACCCGCCGGTAGATGGACCCAGTTTTCGATTGATTTGCAGTGTTTTGCAAAAACGGGGGTGGACTTTACACAGATATCCAGTGCTTTGCGCCTGGAGAGTGAAGGGCCTACAACATTGGCCCTGGCTAATATTAAACTGGTACCGGAGGCCGCAGCTAAAGCGGTAGTGAAATGCAAAGGATAATAGGATTTCTGCTAATTCTTGTGGTGCTAAACTTAGGAGCATTATTGTCGGGTTATACAGTTGCCGATGAAGTTTGGCTGAAGAAAGACCAGCTGTCTATTGCGGTTGATCCGAAAGTGGGCGGGAGAGTAACCGCTTTACGCTATAAGAACATTGAACTGTTAACCGGGTCAGAGATACATCCGATTAATTTCGGCTCTACTTTGTGGATTAGTCCGCAGAGTCTATGGGATTGGCCCCCAATAGCAGCTCATGACTCTCAACCGTATCAAGTTATAAAGAGCGGCGCTCAAAATCTGTCTCTGGAAGGCCCTGTAGGAGCTGGAGTCAGTGTGGAGAAACACTTTAGCTGGACTGGCCATGATCTGCTACAGCTGGATTATAAGCTTGAAACCACAAAGGATTTTGAAGCACTTGCGGCTTGGGAAGTCACGCGAGTGCCGATTGAAGGCCTGGCTTTTGCTCCAGTAAATCCTGAGACCATAAAAATCGTATTTGGCAAAGTAGATTATCAGTTGAGCAGGGATACTCTTTGGTTGCCTTTAGACAGCAAAAAACCTTTGATTGAAGGAAAAGTGATTGCAAATGGCACTGAGGGATGGCTGGCTTATGTTAATAATGGACTGTTGTACATTAAATTATTAACCCGGTGGCTCTATAGTTCTGTATAATACTCAAATGGATATTATTGATGCAAGAAAATTACCCGCTTCCGCGCAGGAAGAGAAACGCCGAACT
>NZ_JBGMEK010000086.1:0-16175 GCF_041447265.1 Microbulbifer epialgicus | reverse complement strand
AAACCACCAGGGTATTGCCTACAGCTACGACAGCTTCGGCAACTTGTCGGAACAGGTAGTGCAGCTGCCCTCAGAATCGCCGGCACTCAATGTAGAGAATCACATCTACGATGCCCTCAACCGCCTCGACTACAGCACCCGCACCGATGGCCCCAGTATCGATTACGACTACGATGCCATTGGCAACCTGCTGAAAAAAGACGACTTCGCCAGCAGCTATAGCTACACCGACGGTAGTAGTGGCGGTCCCAGCGCCGTGAAGAGCGTTAGCCTGATCAATGGCGGCACCAAGACCTATGGCTACGACCAGAACGGCAACCGCACCCATGAAAACGGCGCGCAGCAGATCTGGTACAACGCCTTTAACAAACCCACCCGTATCAACCGCAACGGCGCCAACCTGTACTTCTACTATGGCGCCGACCAGATGCGTTACAAACAGGTCAACCAAACCAGCGGCAAGACCACCCTGTATATCGACAAGCTGTTCGAAAAGATTACCGGCGGCGGTGAAACCCAGTACCGCCACTTTATCGGCGACATCGCCGTGCTCACCAGCACCGAGAAAGGCAATGATATTAGCCACAAGATAGGCTTCAGCCACCGCGACCGCCTAGGCTCCGCCGCCGCCGTGGGAGACGAAGCCGGCAACCTAAAAGAAAGCCACAGCTTTGACCCCTTCGGCAAACCGCGACAGGGCAATATTCTCGATAAAGAAACCGCTATCTTAGAGAGCGCCTACAGCACCCGAGGCTTTACCGACCACGAGCATCTGGATGATGTGGAATTGATCCATATGAACGGGCGGGCCTATGATTATAATCTGGGTCGTTTTTTGAGCGTGGACCCAATTATTGTTCAACCCGGTGATTCGCAGGCACTTAACCCATACAGTTACATCCTCAATAATCCGCTAGCGGGAACAGACCCAAGTGGATATGCCCCCGGTGATCGTGCCTATGGTGCTGGTATCGGCATTGCGAAGTCTTTAGGTATTATCTCTCCGGAAAATGCGGAATTGGTTATTGCTGCTGAGCTGGCCTGCCAAGCTTGCAATGGAGCAGTGGTTGAAGCAGGTGCTAGCAGCACGGAAGCTATTGTTGAAAGTGGAAAGACTTTCATCAGAGAAGTAGCTGCTGGAGTTGGCGTTACGACTGCAGCAGCAGTCGCTGCGGAAAAGGCGATACAAAAACGTCTTGAAAGTGGCAAAAAAGGCCGGAAGGGTGGTGGAAGATCCCAGTCCTCAAACGACAACGGTAATGGTTCTGTAGAGAGTAAATCGTCAGGGCAAGCCACAACGGATATAGGATCTCAAGCCCAAAGGTCAAAACAGGAAGTACTCAGAGAGAATGCAAGTAAAGGTGCAGATTATGAAAGAAAAGCATTTGCAGAAGATAAACAAAATATGCCTAATGCTGAGCAGCAAATCACTGTTAAAACGAATGGTGAGGGTGTAAGACTGAGGCTTGATTGTGTAGGCAATTGTGCAAAAACCGGGGAGACAAAGGTTAAAGAGTATAAGAGTTCTGAAACGGCACCGTTGACCAAGAACCAAAAATCAGGATTTCCAGATATGCAAAAGAATGGAGCTACAGTAGTTGGTAAAGGCAAGGGCGACTTTAAAGGTGGCACAAAAATTCCACCTACAAAAGCAGAGGTTCAGAGATCTTGTACATCAAAAAATCTCAGATGTTGAGGTGATTAATGAGTATTGTTGATACAAGTAAAATTGATTATATAGGGACAGATGAGCGAGATGGAAAAACCTATTTGGTGGTCACAGATCACCTAGAATGGTCTGGCGAGGATGAAGATGCTCATTTGGAGATATTGCAAGATAAGCTAAATACCTATTTGGCTTTTATAGAAAGCGGGGAGGTTTTAACAAGCTTCCCTGACGCGAAAGGTACTAAGCTTGTAATAAAGGTAAAAGGCAAAGAAGCTCTATCAGAAAAGGCGGAGAATTTTTATTCAGCAGCAAGAAAATACATTCAGGATGCTGGGTTGGAGCTAATATTTGAGCGTTCACCTTAGAGCGTTTTAGGCCCCGATAGATTGGTCTGCCGGGGCTTTGTTGTATCTGGGAGTTGCAGGTTTAGTGAGCAGCCTGCTGAATAACCGTCTCCAATATCTCGCTAACAAACTTCTGTTTGGCCCTGGGCAGCAGGGCTACCTGTTCGATCTGCCGCTGTAGCTTGGGTACCGGTCCGCGCTTGGCCGCCGTGTCCTTCAGTCCCACCAACTCATCCACACTGACCCCGAATAGCTGCGCCAGCCTGGGCAGCATGGAAGCGGGCAGCTTGCGGATGCCCTTCTCGAACGAAGCCATATGCTGCTGGGAAATCTCCAGGAACTCGGCTAGCTGCGCCTGTGTCAGGTTCTGGTGTTTGCGCAGGGTGGCGATACGCTGCCCCAGTGCTTGGAAAAATGGCTATTTAACAAAATCGAGAGAAATGTTGCACGAAGCTCCTTTAACATTAGAGAAATATAAATACGTTTTTTTATTTCTTAAAGGTAATAAAGGGGGCGGGGTGTATTTACCAAGCCACTAGGTCCGAAGAACTTAACATTCCCATCAAGGCCCGGTTTTGTTTAGCTAGAGCCAAGAAATCCACGTTAAATTAAGCGCCTATTATCACAATTATTACTATGCAGGTTATTGTGATATGTAGATCAGGGTGCTAGCATGTATCACAGATATAGATAATAATCACTTCTGTGATATTCATAATGGACACTTTGAGAGTCATGGCGGTAGAAAAATTATTTACTGAGCAGGAGTTACAGCTTCTACTTGATATGAATGCGGCCCCTCCACACGGGCAAAGAAATGCCGCGTTGATTATCGGGGCTGTGTACTGGGGGCTAACGCCTTCAGAATTGAGTTTGTTGCAGTTGCAGCATGTAATGGCGCAAAGTGGAGAGTTTTATAGGATTTGGACCCTGCCGGAATCAGTCTCATACAATGGCGAAGCCAGGGAGTTGCACACTGAAGATCACGTACTCCCGTTTTTTGAGGCTTACATGGAAAGCCGGGTCGATAGGCGGTTATTTCGCAGTAACAAATCATGGTACCGGCATTCAGATCCCGAAAGCTATTTTTTCCTTAATGATAGAAATAAAGAATTTAGTTTATCTCTTAGGAGTAAGGGATCGAATGACCGTCAGCCAGTATCTATGAACTCCAAGCTGAAACAGTTAATTGCGAAAACATCTATTCAAGGCGCTAAACCATCATCATTCCGAGATACTTTTATCAAAAACATGTATGAGGCTGGTTGCGGATATAAAGATCTTATGGCCGTAAGCGGGATTAAAGGGAAAGAAACCTTGGATCGAAAGATTAGGCCAAGAGAAAGAGAGTTGGAAAAGATTTTTCGCGATCTATTTAATAAGGTCAGAGTGCCCAAAAGCAACTGAAGGTTAAAGTGCGATGAGCTTTTATATGAATAAGAAACTACTTTTTCAGTGCAAGCATTATATGACGCAGTTCGTATTTGATACCGCCGCACTGGAAGATTCACCTTTCACATTGCCAGAGGTCCAAACGCTGTTAGATGGGATTACAGTTGGTGGGCATACCCTGAGCGAGCAGAACCTGGTGCTAAACCAGAAGGCCAGCTGGGAGGAGCTATTTGGACTGATCGAGG
Organism: Microbulbifer epialgicus; assembly: GCF_041447265.1. Classification (NCBI taxonomy): domain Bacteria; kingdom Pseudomonadati; phylum Pseudomonadota; class Gammaproteobacteria; order Cellvibrionales; family Microbulbiferaceae; genus Microbulbifer; species Microbulbifer epialgicus. The sequence goes on along the minus strand of NZ_JBGMEK010000086.1, from coordinate 12,525 downwards.
CCGAACGCTTCGCAGTAACAAAAGAAGTAGCGTGCAGTCTTCAAGACCTGGTTGCCAAAGAAGAGGCCCTGGATTGGGGCTGCTTTAGAACTGGCAATGTACGAATCTCTGGTACTGAATACACCCCTCCAAAGGCAGAAACCCTGGATGCCAAGTGGAACGAAATGATCGGCAAGCTGGGGACGATTCAGGACATTAAGGTACGGGCTTGCTCCCTATTTTTGCAGATGGCTCGCAATCAGTTCTTCTGGGATGGGAATAAGCGTACTGGTCGGCTGATGATGAATGGGGTTCTGCTATCTGAGGGTATTTCTCCTATTTTGGTGCCAGCAAAAGCAAAGCTTGAGTTCAATACCAAAATGATCCGGTTTTACGATAGCGGCAATGAATCTGAGATGATTGATTTTTTGGCAAAGTATCACGTTGACTTTGGGTGATGGACAATCATTTGAAAGGAAGCAAAATGTTAGATTCCGATAAAGGTCAATGGACCATAGAAGAACAAGACTGCTTAATCAGAGCGATAGAGTCCCGCTCCAGTATTAGCGGAATAATTAAAGAGGCAAAAAAAGAGATAAATCGCTCTGATAAATCAATTCTAAGACGGCTGAAAAAAATTGGATATTCTCCAAAAGCCGTTGGCAAATATATTGCTGGCTCAAATCTAGGGGTCTAGGAGTATGGCTATTAATCTTATTGATTATCTGTCAAAGAAATTTTTAGTCAATGATTTCCGTTTGGATCGTAATTGCAGTATTAGAAAAGCTGTCTCGGAGAATAATGTTTCCAATGAGTTTGGGGTCTACCTTATATTTGCTCATGATTTACTGCCATCAAACTTACTCTACATTGGGAAAGCTGGAGAGATCAATCAGAAAGGTAACCGCAGTAAGCAGGGGATAGCCAAACGACTGTGTAATAAACAAGAAAAGATTCCGAGAGTAACATTTTTCAAACAAAAAATGAATGAACTAGAATGTGCTCTCGTTTTTGCATGGGCTATAACAATGCCCAGCAATAAAGAAAGGTATTTACCGGGCTTGATAGAAGCTGAAATGATGCAGCTATATTTTGTCGAGAATGGATGCTTACCACAGTGGAATAATAGGACCTAAAAAATAAGGGATTATGGGAGGATGACATACCCGGTGATTGAAACGGCGGAGGATGCCGATAGTCATATTCAGTGCCAATCCGGCAACTACACATCATTATATGGATTAGATGGTGTAGTGAAAGCTTTATTGTGAGCCTGCCTTTAGCTCTGGGTTTGTCTCATATGGTAAGTATAAGAATGGTCGAGTGGATTCGCTATTCTTGGACGAAGGGTTCGGCACCCTAGATAGGGAGGCTCTCGATACGGCTTTGCAAACACTCTCTGGCTTACAGCAGGATGGCAAACTTAATGGTGTAATTTCGCATGTCTCTGCCTTAAAAGAGAGGATCAGTGCGCAAGTTTAGGTAACGCCTCAAGCAGCTGGGAGAAGATCGACTCATTGCTAATCACCTTAAATTCGATGTTGTGCAGCATGAAATACTGTTCTAGTAGGATTCGCAGGGAATCATCAAAGATGCCTTTTGGTTTGATTTCTAAGACTTGGCGGTGGCCATTAGTGTTTAAAGGTGAATTGATATGCATGAAGTTGTCTGTCCAAGTTGCAAGAAGGCGTTTAAAGTTGATGAAGCTGGTTATGCAGATATCCTAAAGCAAGTTAGAGATAGGGAATTTGACCAGCAGTTGCACGAACGACTTGAGCTGGCTGAAAAGGATAAGTTAAAGGAAGTGGAGCTTGCTGAGAGCAATGTAAGAAACGACATGCAGAAAGTATCCTTGGCCAAGGATGCTGAAATTCAAGAATTGAAAGCAAAATTGGATGCCGGAGAAGTCGAGCGTCAATTAGCAGTAACAGAGGCACTAAAGGCTGTAGAAAGAGAACGTGATGCTCTTTCTAATCAACTGGAAAAGGTGAAGCGGGATAATAAAGCTGCTTTGAAACTAGCTGAAGAGAAGCTTAGCGCAAGTGAAATATCAAAAAAACTTGCAATAGCTGAAGCGCTTAACGAAATCGAGAAAGAGCGCGATGAACTGAAAAGTGGTCTTAAACAGGTGGAGTTAGAAAAACAGCTTTCCGAGAAATCCCTTAAAGATAAATATGAAACACAAATTAAAGATCGTGATGATGCAATTGAGCGTCTTCGAGATATGAAAGCTCGCCTGTCGACAAAAATGGTTGGCGAAACCTTGGAGCAGCATTGTGAAATAGAGTTTAATCGGATTCGTGCAACTGCGTTTCCAAATGCTTATTTTGAAAAAGATAATGATGCCCGTTCTGGCAGTAAAGGCGACTTTATTTTTCGTGACTCTGATGATTCTAGCACAGAGATTGTTTCAATCATGTTTGAGATGAAGAACGAAAGTGACACTACTGCAACCAAGAAAAAGAACGAAGATTTCCTAAAGGAATTAGATAAAGATCGTACAGAAAAGGGGTGCGAGTATGCTGTATTGGTTTCATTACTCGAACCTGATAGCGAACTCTATAATTCTGGGATTGTTGATGTGTTCCACCGATATCCCAAAATGTATGTTATTCGTCCACAATTCTTCATTCCTATGATCACACTGCTGCGCAATGCGGCAATGAAATCGTTGGAATATAAGTCAGAACTAGCGCTCGTTAAATCACAAAATATTGATATAACAAACTTTGAAAATGATCTTGACAAGTTCAAAACTGCGTTTGCAAAGAATTATGATCTTGCTTCTAGAAAATTTCAAACGGCAATCGATGAAATTGATAAATCCATAGACCACCTACAGAAAACCAAGGATGCTCTGCTTGGAACGGACCGCAATCTTCGTCTCGCAAATAACAAGGCCCAGGATGTCACAATTAAAAAGCTGACACGCAAAAATCCTACCATGACTGCTAAATTTGAAGATCTAGAGAATAAAAAAATCTAGATACTAACTGTCTATATCAATTGCACTGAACATCGATTACTAACTTTGAGGAAAAAGCTTCTCTTATTTCCTATTAAATCCAGGAGATATCACCATCCCGTCTAAATGGTCAACTTCGTTTCTGTTCATCAGATGAATTGGGTATTCGTATGGGTCTAAAGATGTATCCTTCGAGCAGTCAACACGAAGGTCAGTGAGGATAAAGGGTGCCATGATTTGGTTGGTGACTATGTTTCTAACTGAATTCTCGGCTAATCCAAGATCGAGAGCCAATGCTTCTGGATGAGGGTGTTTAGGGTGTGGCCCTAGACTTAGAACGGTAGGTGTCTGCCATTCTGTATCATGGCGAGACGAGGCCGCATCCGTCATTTCGGGAACGATTGTCTGCTCACATCCGGATATCCTATTGAAGCGAAAGGTCCGAAATTGGCGGTTTCCAGCATCATACGCTCTAAAATACCATGCACCTCCACTTTTAAAAATGGAGTGAGGGTAAAGAGTTTTATGTGATGCTCCGGACGTTCCTGATACATAGTCAATATTAATCCCGTTGCCTAATACCATGGCACGAGTCATTGGACCTACTAACTCAGGCGAAAGATTAAGTGCTAGCCCGATGGCTTCTGGGGAAAATACTGGGCCCTGATATTTGATGGGAAAGATCCCGCTAGCCAATAACTCTAACGCTATCTCTGCTGGGATGGCAGTTGAAGCGTGGAATTCATGAGTCCATATATAAGCTCTATCCGATGTTGAATAAACCATATTACGGGGATGTAATTCGGCATAGCTCTTAAGTGCTGCGCTGGCTTTTACCTTACCTAGATTGAAGTGTTTACAGATGTCTTCTCGACTGAGGAATCCCCAATAAAAGAGCTTGAGTTCAATTATATCGTCGAAAGCCAGCTCGCTATTGAGGTATTGAGTGGTCTCAGGGCCGAATGAAGGAAGATTCATTGCGCATATCCGTGGATTACATCTTTCCCTAGCTTACCACACAGCTTATTCAATAATAAATCAGTATTGTTGATTGACCGTTCATAAATGAACAGGTAGGGTTGCAGGCACTAATCATTTTACTCTTAACCAGAGTTGGAAAAGCTGATGGATTGGCCTCTCTTACTGGCATCGACCGCTAGGCTACTCGACCTACATGATTGTGATCGCGGACCTGGCACTACAGTTTATTCACCACCCGATAAGCGTCCTGGTACCGGTTTAGGGCTTTGGCTTAAAGTCGCTACATCTCTAATGCAATATCTTTACGAAAGGGATCTGGAAAGCAATGATGCCTGGGTGCCTGTTGAGGTTATATTTGAAGAGCTTGCCGACAGGCATAACATCTCTCGGGAAGACATTCTGTTTGTGGCAAACTATTTGGCCACGCCCACACGATTGATATCTATCAAGGCGTGGGATGAACACGGAGCTCCTGAGCGGCAAACCCTGAAGCGTGAAACTGCACTAATTGAGTGGCCTAGAAATACCAAGCGACGTGACCGGTGCCGATTGAGCACTTCAGGCTCAAGATCCGTACTACTGTCCCAAGCCGCACAAAAATGGCTCTATGCGGCAGATGATGCCGGCAAGCTTGAGCGGGCTATCAACTATTGTGCGTATGGTGATATCCCGTCTTTATCTGAAGGCCTCGTAGCTCAAATACGGCGATTTTCGAAAGAAATCACCATGCTGCTTGAAAGGCAGCACATGGATGAGTTGATGTCTGACTTTGAAGCCCATCGTGATGACTATCTGGAGGTTATCAAAGGGGTGCAGGAATCCGTAGAAAGAGCTGCGGACTACTTCGGTACCAAACAAAACAAAGAGCAATATCTCTGCTGGCTGGAAACTGAAGCCGGCCAATCGTTTACTCCCTATACGGTCCAGCAATCGTTCCATGAGATCCTGCAGGCCATCGAAAGACTTAGCCGAAAATTTCAAACATTGGTATCCGCGTTGGCCTCCGCCAAAAGGGAGGTTATTGGTTTGATCCGTTTTGATGAGGCTGCGGTTGGCCTGGCCCTGCATCCTTGCTCAGATGAAATTACCGACCTGTGTATAACAGCGTTGGGACCTTGGAGTGCTGATATAACCGCACCATCTCCCATGGATTTCTCGGGAATCCTCAGTTTGCAACAAGAGTCGCAATCCTCGGCCACTATGGTTTTTGAAGATGAGGCGGTTGATGATCTACCTGCGCTTATTGAGCGCTTCCTGCATGCATATAGAGATGAAATTCTGGCTGAACTGGCCAAAGGTCCTGTATCGCTAACGGCCGGAATAGAAAATGGGTGGGTTGAGCTAGAGGAAGTTGATGTTCTTCCGCAGTTTATTGGCGTCTACTCAACTCCGGAATGGTTGGACGAATCAAATCGAGATTTAGGGGTGTCGGTTGGCTCGGGCGAATTGGACGTGCTGCTGCCCAATGGAAACCGCTTGCAGGGCGATGAATTGATATTGCACTGGGTAAACCCCACGGTAAACATAAGCGAGGCTTAACAATATGGATATAGGTGATATCGGTCGGGTTTACCACTACCTGCTTAAGTACAGGTCGGTTGAGTCTAAACCGATTCAGCGCAGAAGCCGAGATGGAGAAAGTGTAATAGCCTCAATACTGAGGAGTGCTTCCGCAGATCAACTTGATCAACTCAATGAATTTTTGGCTCCTCAAGGTTTTAAGGTTATTGAGTTTGATGATACTACCAGAGGTGTACCGGTTGCCGGTCGGGTGTGGGTATTGGCTCGTAGCGAAGATGCACCGGCATCCAGCTTCATGTCTACAGAACGTGTTTTTTCGGAAATGAATGTCCGTGGCAATGGAACGCAGGAGGAGTCTGCAGTCTGGTTTCTCCATATCTGGTTAATCTATCTATCTCTGGTGTACACCAGGGCAGGAAGAGGTGTTTCGGAAGTGTCGAGCTATGTCGATGCAACATTCTCCAGAGAAGCACTTGAAGAGGCTGTACAGGATCATATATCGCACATTCGACAGATGGGAGTAAGCGAGGCTGCCGGATCCAAAGTGATAGAAATTTTGGATTCTGAGAAAGGGAAGGATGTCCCCCGCAGAATATCTGCATATATGAAATTGATGTGTGCCGCCGGACTTGTTTGCGAGATCGATAAAAACGAATATCAGCAAACTTTATTGGGAGCCTATGAGATTGCTCAGAATTACGACAGTTCTTTGCGAATCCCAATAGATAATACGTTGGGCAGCTTGGTTAACATCGTAGCGCCAGGTGTAGATGATAATGAGGTGGAGGATGCTGAGCTATGGGCCTAATTAACCGGGTAGCAGTAAGTAATGTGCTCAACTTTCATGGTGACAACCCGCGTAAACCGTGGGCGCCAATGCTTCGATATGTATGTCTGGACTTCCGGGGTCAGTCAACCGCAGTAAATTTGACCAACGGCGGAGGTAAAACCACCCTCGGTGAAGGCATCACCGGGTTACTCTCTCGAGATCAAACCCTTATCAGTCGCACCAAGAGCAAATTTAGCCCCAAATCATCAAAGGTTTGGTCCCACTTTCAAATAGAGTTGATACGTCCATTAAGCAACGCTGGACAATCAGATTTTTTAACTGATCAGGGCAATGATATTAACGGCGAGCATTGGGTGTTCGGCATGTACTGCTATAACAATGATCAGGCGATGAATTATTACTACTTCCAGGGACGCTTGGAGGACCTACCTATAGGCAATGAGAAAGGGAAAAAAATATCGCTGCTGAGCAATGAAGACTTCGTCGCCGCGAGGAAGCAGATCTCCGGACTATCTATGGGGCCCCACGAGGATGAATGGGAGGATGCCTTATCACTCAAGGCTAATCTACCCCAGTCGATTGTGCGGCAGCTAGCAGACTTCCAAAAGCGGGGTGGCCAGGATAAGAGCGCGTTACTGTATGAGATTAAACCACGCTCAGGGCAAACTTATGCAGAAGTGTTTTTCCATAAGGTGTTGGCACCGGCGATCATGGAAGGGATTATGGATCGCGAGGGTGAAGAGGGTGAGGTAAGTCTCGAAGACTCCGTTGAGCGATCGGTATTCAGTACTGTGACTGCCAAACAGAATACAGAGGCAAAAAGGCGGGAAACCAAGGATCTGGGCGAAAGTGTTGATCAGCTGAGCCAGGTTATGAAAGCCGTCGACGGTGTTGAAACGAAGAGCGAGGAGTTCAGAAAGCAGCTCGGCAAGATACAGCACGATGTTCAATTGCTGACCGAACTAGTTGAGAGAGGTGGCCTCCCCGGAATACTGAAGGGCGATTTTCCAGATGGCAAGGTTGGTGAAGTAGCACGCAATTTGGTCATAGAGCCGGGTTCAACTGAGCCGCGGCTGCTTGATAAAGGGCTGTCGGTTCTTGTGGGTCGGCAGCCAAAACACATTAATGAGCTTGCACAAAGAAACAGCATCGAAGGGTGGGATGCCTCGCAAGTCATTGATTTTACTTGCGACTTCAAGTTACGAGGGGCAACTCACGGGGGCCGGAGATCGGGAAAATCCTATTCTTTGAGTGGTGCCGTGAATATCGTAAAGGCGTCCTCGTCTTTGGCTCAGGAGCTGACAAAAGAAACAGCAAGAGAGTTTATCGAGGATGCTTTCAGCTGGTTTGATAACGTTGCCGATACCAATGTTTACCGGCAGATGTTTGTCGAGCATACCGAATTTATTAAGTCACTAAGACATACCGTCGAAGAAGAGAGCAATAGATCTCAGGAGCTACAGGGTCGAATTACGGCACTACAGAACCAGCAGCAACGGATGGAGACCAATCAAGGATTGCATGCAGCCATGGTGGAGTCCGGCTTTTTTTCTGATGATGAGCTTCAGGCTCCCATGAAAACCGGGGAGATTGTAGGATCGGAACTCAAAAACGCTCAAGATGCAAAGTCGGCTTTCGATCTTTTGAATGCCAAGCTTGAAGAGTATAAGGCGAGCTGGACTGAGTTTGTCGCTACGTTCGGAAAAGATGCTATACCAGAAGATATTACTAACGAGAAGAAAGAGGATAAAGATCGACTCACAAAGAGCAGGAGTGATATTTCTAGGAAGTTGGATGATTTATCTAAAAGTCTAAATACATGTCGGGTCGCCTTGTCTAAAACCCGAACAACTCTTGCCGAACAAAAACAGAAACTGGATCGGCTCTCAGAGGGAAGGTCACACTATGATGCATTTGTTTCCCGTTTTGGGGATGTTTCACCAGTAGGGGCGGAGAATTCCTGGAGGCGCTCATTGGCCAAGTCTGAGCAAAAAGAAGCCAAATTTTTGCCGGAAGAAACAAGGTGCTTGGAAGGTGTGAATGCGCTTCATAGGTATCGTCAGGCTGTTTCTGAAATTAAGACTCCAGGACAGTGGTTGGATGACATCCAAGTCCGAAGAAATGGAATAGCTGTAGAGCTGTCTCAAGCCAATGATTTACTTTCCGACCTAAGAGTTCAAAGAGTAGCTTTGAACAATGAGAGCATTGCGGCTAATGCCTCAACACGACAGGCGCTCGCAAAACTTGATGAAGATTCAATCGACCATCAAAGCCTGCACCAGGTTATAGAAGGCTTAGGTCTGGAAAACGAACGCAAGCGCCAGATGCTCGGTGTGTTCTCGGCGTTACTGTTTGCCCCAGTTCTGGCAACTGAGGAAGGCGCCCAGAAAGCAGCTAAAACATTTGAATCAAACGGAGCACAAATACCGGTATTCCTATACAGAAGTGTATCCGAGTACTGCAGAAATGCCGACATTGAATGCATCGGCGACACGCTGATGGTTGGAACTACTACAGGGATAATAACTCGGTCGGTTGAATGCTTGTTGGACCCAGGCCTAGTAGAGCGGGAGAAAGAGCACCTGGATTCTCAAATTAAGAAGAAGGAACTTCTAATTGATAAGCTCAATACAGAATCTGAATCGATATCAGATGAAACCGAAAATGTTCAGTTGGCGATCAGGGCACGCAAAGCCATAGATAATTCTGAGCCCGACACACTGAAATCCATTCAGACCGAACTTGAGGAGTGCCGACTCGACAAGGAAAAATATTTTAAGCTAACGTCCGAAGAAGTTATATCTATGACTCGATCAGCCGAGGACTATGTACAGCGAGGGGGTAGAGAGGAGGATGCTCGGCTATCTTCAAGTATTGAGTCCCTAGAAGAAGAGGAACGGTTGTCCGCTGAGAAAATCAGCGAGAACGAGTTACGAGAGGAAGAGCTTGCCGACGAGCGGGATAGGGTAAGTCAAGAAATTGATAGCGTGCTGCCTGAGGAACTTTTGCTGATACTTAATGGCGCATCTGTCTTCTACCGAAAAGATGGCCCAAGCTTTATGGCCACTAAAGATGACGAGTCAGAACGATTGTCAATAGGCTTGAAGCGAGCTCAGAATAGGCACGCGTATGAAAAACACTTCGAGGGTGCTCAAAGCTATGTAGACAGCTTAGAAGAAGGTGATGGTGAAGCTAAGCTCTTAGAGAAAATTGCAGATCTATCAAGGAAGAAAGAAGCTGCCGACCTTAGTCGAACATCAGCATTTGAAAAAATTGAACCCATCGAGAAAAATCTTCCTGATATCTGGAAGGCCATGGAATCAATCGATAATGCGGTTTTGTTAGCGATCAAAAAATACCGCAGCGTGGCAGGAGTTAGCGAAGATGTGGTTATGAATGAGTGTGAAGCTGCCCTTGATGACCCATTAATGCTGGTATGCAATAACCTAAAATCTCAAGCAGATGAGAAAGGAGCAAAAGATGCTCGTCATCATGCGAATGGTGTCAGGGATCGTCTCGAAGAGATCGATATCGATCGCAAAGCCGCAGACTTGAGGCGCACAAAAGAAAGCCTGAGAAACAAAATATCTGAGTTCGTCAATCAATCCATGCGAATCGGGAGTGTTGCCACCGGTTTGAAGCCAGTAGAAGCACAAACACTGAAGGAGGTTAAAGGCTCAGAAGACATACCTAAAATACGAAGTCTTTATGAAGGCATTCTGGATCAGCATGAGAAATCAAAAGGGATGCTGGAAAAGTTTGAGTCCTCCGAGCGCGAATCTCGGCAGCTTGTTACGAGTAGACTCGCCCACCTTATTGACTATGCGGCAACAGACCTGGGCATTTTAAAGTCCGTTGTAGGATCCAAGCGTGGATCACATACCTCGTACTTCAATGTGAATGCAGATGTTCTGGATAAAAGTGGAATAAAACGCCTTATGGATGGAATTGTAGCTGAAGTAGACATTCAGGAGCATCAGCGACGAGAGCGACAAGCTAAGGGGGCCCTTGGGAAAGATGATGATGCGTACCATGACTCGCTTCGAGCTACCATTCGGGAAACAATGTACAAGGCTATCTTCTCCAACCCGACAATTACATATGTGAACACCTCAATTCGAAGTGGAGGTGGTGAGCATGAATTTAACTCAAAACTGAGCGAAGGACAGAAGGCGGCATTATCCTTGATGTGGGCTATTCGCTTGGCTGAGTTTTCAATTGAACGTGAGGCTAAGAGACTGTCCACGCGACGGTCACAACAAAAGGCTCGAGAGATGTCTACCAACATCATGCTGATCGATGGTATGTTCTCCAACCTATCCAACCGGGAGCTTATTGATAGCTCTATGTCTGGGATAGAAAGTACCCGGGGAAGTTTCCAGCTCATTGGCTTGATACACAACCCGCATTATCAGAACGATTTCAACAAATTTCCGGTTTTAATTGTTGGTAAGAAAGAAGGGAATGGTAAAGAGGGAAACCATCAAAGAGGTTGGGTGAACTTCTGCGAAGAAAGTGAAAATGAAGCTATCCTGAAAACTGCGCAAATTCGCCACATCCCAAAATTGGATGCTTGAAGTGAACAAATTAGACCAAATACGAAATGCTTTGTCGGAAGGTAATAAATCTACTGCACAGGGAGACAAGCTGGTTGAGCGCTTACAGAAAAAATCTAAGCTGGATCGGTCAGATGTAATCAAAGGTCTATCAGAGCTCAAGGACTCTGATGAAGTGCAATGCGATTCATGGTTACGTGGAGAGCCCATTGGAAGAGTCCGCCTTAATATCGTAAGGCCCCGATCCGAATCGGAGTTGCGTTGGGAAAGTGTTCTTGTTGGTAACGAAGCCAGCATAAATGATATAGAAGCTCTACTGGGTATGTCGGAACAGCTAGCAGATCTGTGTGATTCTGATTTGAATCATCTTTATCACGGGTTGTGCCAGCTTAGAACGGATTTTCCTAAGCTTAAGGGAGAGTCACGCTATATTGTCAGTTCAAGGTATTTACTTGGTAGTTCCAAGATACTTGATGCTCTTCCGTCACAATGTCTACGAAACTTCGGCATAGATCTCAGTACACTATCTGGTCCTCCATCATACGTCATTACAGCGGGACCACAGGATCCTGAGTGCGTGGTTTTGGTTGAAAACCCGCAAGCTCTTGAGTCTGCAATCGGAGTGGAAGGATGCGAACGAATAGCTTGGGTAGCTACCTACGGCTATGGTCTTTCCCGCTCAGGAGATGAATACGGTCGTCAATTGGCATCTATAGTAGAGCAAGGTAATGGCCTGAAAAGTCTGGTTCGGAGTGGCAATCCTCCAGATGTATTAGAACTTCTAACTCACCCTCGTATCTATTTTTGGGGCGACCTAGATCGTGAAGGTCTAAAGATATTTTGGAGACTAAAAAGCTCTATTCCTCATCTGCAACTGAGCGCTATTTATCATGCAATGTATTTGAAGCTATTGAGTTCCCAGTCTTCCCACCCCTATGTTCAGATTGCAGGTAAAGAAAATCAAGCGACATGGGAATGTAATAACCGTGGAGTAGAAGAAATACTATATGCATGTGCACAAAGAGCAGTTGATCAAGAGAGTGTAACTGAGAAAGCAATACAAGTCTTCTCCGGAAAACCTCTATCCTCGGTAAAATAAGTTAAAGTTGTGTCGACTTCGCCTCAGGGTTCAGCCCCCGGGGCGCATCTTCAAGAATTTCCTCTGGAGGCTCTTCATAGATTAACGTTGTTGGGGGATTTTCATGTCCGTCAATTTTCTGCGCGACTTTAACAGATTTTTTCTGTTCATGAGTGACGATAGTTATCAAAGAGCGCTGTCCGCTATCTCAATCGCGGAGTATCAGAGCTGTATGCTCTTGTAATGTATTGGAGGAGTAGGGGCCACCTTTCTGTGTAATAAAAGAGGGGAGGAGGGCTTTAGCTTCCCCTCTTTACGGAATCGCAAGTTTAAATAGAGTTATTGTCAATTCTGGTGTTTAGCCAGTCTGATCAAGCAGCGCTCTGATCGGTGGTTGTCGCTTCCTCTCCATCCGTGAATTTTACTCCGGTAATTACCTTGGCCAGGTAGTTAAAGCCCCGTAGTTTTCTCCATCTTTCTTCTGCGCACATGCCAAGCTTGAACAGCATGTGTAACATCCCCTCTCTCGACAGGCAGCCTTTTGAACGCTTCGTCCGGTGTCGTATTGTGGCAAAGGTCGACTCAATCGGATTCGTTGTCCGAATACTCTGCCAGTGCTTCGCAGGAAAGTCGTAGAAGTTCATCAGCTCTTCGT
>NZ_JBGMEK010000085.1:0-16243 GCF_041447265.1 Microbulbifer epialgicus | reverse complement strand
GGAACTTAAATTCCTAAGAATATTGGACAATCGCTTATTCAATCGTACATCGCCCATAACTTGGTTTTTCACTTCGTCCATGACCCAGTCCTGCATAATTACCCATCCAAATCTGTAGCTCTTACTATGCCAAAACTGTAACTCATTGATTTTTATAATAAAACTGGAAAAACTTGTGTATAAAACTTAGCGCCGCCGGCAGGGGCAGCTTACCGTGTGTGCATTTTGCGCGAAAATGGGAGCAAAGCGAGCCGCGTAAAAGGTGCACAAGGTAAACTGTCCCGCGGAGGGCCACCGGCCCGCAGCAGGCTGCCTAGCATTGTATGGTTGTTCTTGTCTGATTCTGATGTTGAAAATCCTTTTCGCTAACGGGTAAATTGAGACCCACCTTCGGCGGCCACCGAAGGCCTTGTTTATCACAGCTCACTGCCTGGCCGGCCCATAAAAGACCGATAACAAGTATGAACCTGATAAGCACTCATCAGGCATAACTCGAGTAGTCATGTGGGCCTCGAGCCCGAATAGCAAGGCGGAGATAGCTTATCTTATGGAAGCTCAAGAGATCAATGTCAATATCGATACCAGCAGTAAACAACTCGATATTTAAAGGATGCCATTAAACAACTACAACCGCTCAAACCCGAAAGAGTACTAATAGAGTCCATAGGAAGACTTGAATTAGAGTTTGTTTGTGCCGCAGACAAAGCAGGATTACCTATTGTTTTTTGCAACCCTTCTCAGATCAGAAGCTTCGCCAAAACTGACAAGCTAGACGCAATTGATATCGCACACTTTAGTGAAGCGATGAAGCCCAGATTGTCACCAATAAAACCAGAAAAACTCATAAATATCAGTCCTAAACTGCAATCACGCTAAATTGCTTTACCGTCAGTTGTTCCCTCAACACAGTACAGCCCCCCAGGATAAGACACTTACCTTTCCTCGCGCGGATGTCGGATTTGTAAAACATATGCCAAATTGCAGATGAAGGGCTTAATGGTCGCGTGCCCACTGGCCCCACTTATGTCACACCTCATATCCGATTCTTATACATCACCCCGCAATTTTGCTTTGGGTTTCCTCCAGCCAGTTCCTCGCGGAAATAACCTTGCCCTTCGGCTAACCCTCGGCTCTCCGAATACCTAGTGCGAGAACTTTCACCTCGCTAGTTAAGTGGCATGCCTGGCACACACGCATCAGCGGCGAGTCCAAAGGCCACGTCCGCCTGTATGCGCTTGTTGTATGGCACGTGAATATATTCGAAAAAACTGATATCGATTCTATATTTATTTGATTAATCACCGATATAGGCAACCGCCTCAATTTCGACCAACATGGATTCCTCGGCCAACGGTGTCTGTACTGTTGTTCTGGCTGGTGGATTATCTGGAAATATCTCACTGAAGATATTATTCATTTTCTGAAAATCCTTCATGTCTTTGAGATAGACATTGCATTTCAAAACATCGCTCCAGTCAGCTCCACCTTCTTTAAGCACAGCTCCAACGTTATTTAAGGTTTGCCGGGTTTGGGCTTCGATATCACCAAAACCGACAATATTGCCGTCACTTCCCCAGGCGACCTGACCTGCGGTATACACCATATTGCCGCCTCTTGTGCCGGGAGAATAAGGGTATGTCGGGCGCGGTTGAAAGTTCAATTGTTCAGGTTGCAGAATTTTTCGGGGCATCGTGAAGCCTCCATCGGCTTGTAATAATGCTGTTCTATGTCATTTGCAATAAGTACGCGCCACATAACAGTTAACTCAACATCAGCATCAATATATAGCACTTCTCTTTAATTCCAAAGCTCGTCAGTCCGACCACCCAAAAAGATGCTGAGGATCAAGAAGTTAACTTTAGCTGGTACTTATGCTCAGAGAAAGATATTGAGCAACATCCCTATAATTCTGTACTTTCCCTCCTTTATATCTTTGAGGAAGACTTTATGAATCAGTGCGTTATTGGCTCTCTTCAAGAAATAAGAGAAGTTGTTCTTGAATTCTGATATGCAGAGCAAGTCATAGCTGTCAAAACTGCCTTAACTTACATATTTTGAGCGATTTAGATAGGAATCCACTCCCTATTTCGCACCTACCATCCCCGCACACCCATCTACTCCGGCATCAAGAATCACTTATCAAACTTCCCGACCACGGAATGCCTACCCATGGCGTGCGGATCAGTAGAAAACGAACCTGTTGATCCTAAAGTACCAAGCCGGTGGAAACCTAAGAATTAGAAAAGGTTTCCGAGTCACAGTGCTGGAAGTGAAAGGCAATCAAGTAAAGATAGGCATCCACGGCCCAAATCCCTCGCCATTCATCGAGAAGAGATATATGTGCCTATTGAAAGGAAACGAAAAATAGGCAATGGAAAACATTGAGAGCAGATTCTCCAAAGAAGGAGGCTGCGGTCGAGCTTCTTTTCTAGCAGTAAAACCTTATTAGACAGCAAGATATATCAAGCTTCGAATATTGCGCTAACGCCTTGATCTGTGGAAGGCCGCACAAAGCGTAGATTGTTCATTGGAGGCCCATAGGGCCGGAACGAACAGCATCAACTTGTTATTCGCTTCTAGCCACATGCTTGAGTGAATCTCTTTCAATTTCATCAATTACAACTTCTGAGAAATCTGATGTACGAGCCCCGTATTTTCTAAAGTCAAATCGTGCCTCCCTTAACATCATATCGTTGTTTGTAACTGACTTAGCATCCCAATCAGGGCCTCTCTAATCAAGGCAGTTATCTACCCAGAAACTAACAGGACATACAGCATTCCTCTCTCAGCCAAAGAATAATAATCACAGCATGGACATTACTGCATATTATCACTTTGAGGAAATTCTCTACGTTTCATTTCTATGTGCTCCTTTTCGTATAATGCCCGCATCACTGGACGAGCCGCGTAGCGGTTTGGCCCAGTGAACGCGCTTGTATGGTTGTTAGTTACTTGATGCCGGCATCACACCTCTTTTAAAGGCATCCTCCGCCATTGTAAAATAGTAAATACTCGCTAAATATGCAGGAATCGATATTAGAACGGCTAACACATATGTGGGAGCTGAAACTTTAGCTTCCGCATACAAGCCAACGATTGAGACAATAAAGTATAGGACTCCAAGCCCATATCTAGCCCCGATTTTACTCCAGGAATCGAAATCATTGATGGGTGATGTAACTATTTTCTTTGTAACATCATAAACCAAATTACAACCGAAAATTACAGCAACAAAAGCAAAGTATGAATCATTGGCAGCCAAATTAATGACGTAAAACAAAAGCATACTCGGAATCACCCAAAATAGTAACGCGCAACATTTGACCCAACTCATTCCAAACATAGACCTTTCCTTGATTCATTATTTAGGCAACTAACAGTTAACTCAAAATTGGTATCTATATATCACGCTTCTCTATAATTCCAAAGCTCGTCAGCACAACTATGTAAAACTCCGCATTCTTGCAATGCGGAATTGTCTTTGACCCTCTAAAAGGGGATTATTGACCCAGCCTTTTTAGAAGGCTGGACGAGAATTACCCTGTATTACAATATCAGCGTAAATCCAACCAATGTGCCGCTGCTCCCTATTCTCTTGATGCTTTACACATTTACTATCATGTCAGCATCTACACCAACCGTATCCGCACAGCACTCCTTCGCCCAGAAATGGTTACCTCAATATGGCTTCTTCTTAAGATAAGGAAAGCGTGTAAAGATTCTTATGAGCTTCTCGTATATAGTTCAAATTTTTTTAGTTATAATGCATCAATTAACTCTATTATATTTTTGAGGCAGCAAGCTTTTCACTAAACTCGGACACAGGCATGTCATTTTCTGCTTCAATCAAATAATGGGTATTGCCCAAAACCGGTACAGTAAAAGTCGTCTGATCAATCAGCTCTTCACATGTTTTTCTCTTTTTATTACTGTAATTGTTCTTTCTACAAATCTCTTATATGCTTTTTGAGGAAGGAATGAGGATTTATTATTCACATTAAACTTTTCCAAAATGTCCTGAACTTGTGTATCACCCATTATTCTTTCCACATCCCACCCTTTTTGATTAAGTTCTCGAATTTTATTTATCCATTCAAAAGTATTTTTTCTAAATCCAAGTAATGATGATTTATTTGCTGGAACACCATGTCCAGGTATTATCAAGCTCTGATCATCACCTAAATCTAAAATAGCATCAATGGCTGCATTAAAACCTTTAATTCCGCCAGAATAAAATGTTGGATGCCAACTAGTATCGAAAACATCACCGACAAATATAGTATTACTTTTCTCATGGTAGTAGATGTTGTCAATTGCTGAATGAGACTTGACTTTAATATGAGTAAAGCCATCTAAATTAAAGGCATTCTCTATAAGTTTCCCGCCTTGCTTTTTAAAATACTCATTTCCACCTGTGTGGTCAGAATGTGCGTGTGTGTTCAAGATGAAAGTAATCGGCTTATCGTAAATTGAGCGAATTTCACGATCTAATTCACTAAACTGATTATTTCCTGGCATAGGATCAATTAAAACCAAGCCATCTTCTAGTGCAATTAAACCGATATTGGTTGTGTACTCTTTTCCACTCAAGACATATAAGTGTTCAGATACTTTTTCTACACTTAAGCTGTTTGATAAAGCAGCGAAGCTGATGATGAGAAAAGATATAGATATCAAAATCCTAAATTGTTTCATAATTATTCCTTTTGTACTGTGATAAACAGTTCGCCAGCATGTAACAGTTAATTAAAAATCAGTGTTTATATATCATGCTTTTCTTTAATTCCAAAGCTCGTTAGCTTGACCGCCCAAAAAGAAACTGAGGATTAATAAATCGCCCTTAACTAGCACATACGTTCAAATAAAGTAGTAGAACAGCTTCTCTATAATACTTTAATTTCCTTGATATATATCTCATTGGGTAGCTTTTATGGATCAATGAGCTATTGGTTCTTTTCAAGAAATAGGAGAAGCTGCTCTTGAATTCTGATATACAGAGCGAGACTTAACTATCATAACCGCCTTAACTTACATCTTATGGGCGATTTAGATAAAAATCCACTCCTAATTTCACACCAACTACCCTCGCACGCTCACCTACTCCGCCCCCAAGAAATACTTACCAAGCTTGCCAACTACGCACTGCCCACCCACGGCTTGAGTATCAGTGGGAAACAAACATGTTGACTTTAAAGCGTCAAACCGGAACTGGAAGCCAGCATTATATTGATTTATGATCGAATTTGGCGACCGACTCACCAACTACAAATAATTACCTTACAGGAGCTGCCACACAGAATCATTTACACCCGTATTGAGGCCGCGTGATTTATCCTTATTCGTTATGTCTTTACTTAAAATCACTTATTTTTATTAACACAATCATCGGAGGGGAACCCGCTAGTCCACCATAATTTACTGATAAATAGCCAAACCTTAGATCTAATTCACTCAAGCACATCGAAATATTATTCCCATTCTTTGTTAGAGACTTCACAGGCAATATTATCTCCGCACCTTTGGGAAACAATTGCCACCCCTTATCCCTTTCCGTGATCGTTCGATAATGTACTGACCAAAGCTCTCTTTCCCCTATATTTTCAAATATAATTTTACTTGGTAGTGATACCTCAACCCTATGACAATATCGTTTTTCATTGTATGAAATGACAATATTAATTTTGCGCTCATTGGCAGACTCTATAGACAATTCTTCCCATCCAACAGCAAAGCAAACATTGGATAAAAAGATAAGTAAAAATGAGATTAGCTTCTTCATCAGTGTCCTATTTATTTATAATTAACAGTTAACTCAAAAAGCAGCATCTAAATGTCACCCCTCTCTATAATTTCAAAGCTCACTCAGCTCAACAACCAAGAAAAGCACAAAAGATATAGAGTAGATTAATTATAATTCAATAGTATCCCTGCTAAATATTTTTGGGGAGTCTTTATGAATCAATGAGCTAGCTGTTCCCTTCAAGAAACAAGAGGAGATACTCTTGAATTCTAAGACGCAGAGCTAGATTTAACTGTCAAAACCGCCGTGGACGATTTAGATAAGAATCCGCACGCTAAATCCCAATCTATCCATAGAGAGGAAATATAGGTCCACATCGAAAAGAACTAAAACTAGGCAAAGAAAGTCGTTGAGGCCAGATTCTCCAGGTAAGGAGGCCTCACCCGAGCCCCCCTCTATAGGGCCTAACTCTTATCAATCAGCGATGCAAAGCTGTGATTATCAAAATTACGTTTTCATGTTGTACGTCGTAGACATCCCTACCATACTCTTGCTATGTATGGCTGTGCGAGATTCGCTGCCTGAGCGTCAGCTACATGTGAAAGTGAACTTTATCACTTACACGGTAACTCTACAACCATGCCAAAATTGAAAATCCTGCAACTTTAAAAATAGCAGCGAGTGAGGTTTTTTTAAATCTGCATACTGGTATTGGCATTGCACGGAGTTAGCGAGCAATAATTTTCAGGTCAAATTTCTCCCTATTAGCCTGCTTAGATAACATATGCAAAGTAGCATGTCAGGCACATCAAACGACAAGCTGCGCGCAAACTTATAAACATTTTAAATATAACCGCCTCAATTAGAAGCGATTATTTGTTTGTTTCAGTTTTCTGTTTGGTGTATCAATAGTCACAGCTGGTGTTAATTGGTGATTCCGAGTTTTAATCCGAATATATGCCTGCCTTGGGTTCGGGAAGGTAATCGCAGAGCCGTATGTTCTGCCTATAATATCCAGATTTGGAAAGTACCAATCTTCTGTCCAGCCATCGACAATCATTGCCAATCTTCCCAGTCTATGTATTGACATATTTGGAGTCAGGGGGTTGTCAGAGACTACGCAATAAGCATGATCATAGCCCACAGCCCCCACCATAGTGACATGATGATTTCCATCAGTCAGATAAGGGTCAGATTTCAGTGAGCTGTAGCAGATAGCCGCTTTTTCATTACAATTACCGAAACCAGTTCTGGCTGAATCCTCTAAAGATTGGGCGATGTCATTAGCATTATGAGGTTGGTGATTTGAGCGACACAGTGCAATCACATCGGATGCATATTTCTTTCCAGTTGGATCAAACATAAAAGCAAGCGGGTTATTGGCACTTTGTATCGCTTTGTACTTAAAGAAATTTAATGCTTTAACCGCTGCTTTACGTCGAGCTAAGATAATAGCTTGATCTGTCATCTTGTTATTCCTGTAATTTCTAAACTATTGGCACGTATTAAATTGAATATTGATTTGATAAGGTGTAGCAGTTCAGACTTGACCGTTACCGATTTTTCAGAAGGTACTGTGTTAAGCAAAGTTTAGTTTAATAGCTTTTCCTTCTAGATCCTTTTGAAGCTCCTAAAGGCCTGTAGATCTTACGACACAATGAAGTTCGATAGAACTCTTGTAAAATAGTTTTGTGGAAGCGCTCACAGATACCATTCGTTTACAGATGTCTAATTTTTATCTTGATATGCTCTATTTCGCTCACATTAAGATATAACTGATAATAATGCTGCTTTAACGTGCCACAATATTCAGTAGTGCGGTTAGTCAGGATATGTAGCAGTGGTAGATTATGCATAGCGTAAAACGGTAATATACTAAAAGGGGGGAAGGAAAGAATACACTACGCTCGGGACCGTATGAGGTATGGATGCCGATTACGAGCTTACAGGGATGTATTCACAGCGAATCCCGAGCGCAGTGTATACTATCCTTCTGATCCAGTAGTACGTCAATCAGCAGGTCTGCCGCAGTGATAGGCACTTTGGTAGTATACAGCTAACAGTGGGCCACTTTTGTATAGGTATAGACAAAGGTTTGGTGGCAAATACGCCCACCTTAAATGCCCTTACGTAAAAGGTAACCTGCGAACGCAGATCGTCGGGATGTTGAGTACCAATTTCACCACAAGCCTTATCATCATACCGCTTTCGTTCAGAAGCCTAAACCTGTGACGCCGAGAAGATCAGCCCCTTCTCAGCCAACTTGGTACCAAGCCCACTTAATCGCAATTTGAAGTTGACCAGGTCATGTCGTAACCAGATACTTCGAACGCCGCTGGGGGACACAAACACACTGCACTTAGGCAACTCGTTGGGGAGTCGAGCCTGTCCATGAGTAGGCTCTTGGAGGGATATGTCAAGACTGCCTCTTCAGTAGCAGTGTCGACACGATTTGTGGTTAGGCACCCGGCGATTCTTTTCTTAGACGGCGTCCACGCCGCCGCTGGAAACCGCTTCCTTGTATCGATAGAAGGTATCTCTCGATATACTGAGTATCTTAAAAGCTTTGAAGATGTTGCCGAGCTATTCTGCCGGATACAACAATTCGGTCTTGTGTTTGATGATGCGCTCATTAGTATGGATCATAGGGTTTATCCTTGGTTTTACTCATCAAAAGGGGTAAACCCTTCTCTTTCAAGAGGATGTGTCAGATTTGACCTGAGCTAATCAAAATGCATTAGTTCATACTTAATCTGATAGTTACCGCTTTTACGGACAGTGCTCTGTCAAGTCAGATCTGAACTAGTGTAGCTAAAAACTAAACCTATAGCTCAGGTCTTGAGTGGCACACCGGCCACTCTAGCCGCTTACCTAACAACGAGTTACAAAATATGTTGAATGTAGCGCTAAAAGGTAGGAAACCAAGATGGTATCACCTCAAATTTAGGTTCTGCATTGATGTCTAGCGCAGAGTATTGCCCATTTAGCTGCACTTTTCCTTTATTTACAATATTAAATTGGTGCGGCCAAATAATGCCAGAGTCGAGCTTTTTATAATCAAATTCCTCCACATAAACGCCATCCTCAAAAAGTACCTTTTTGATACGACCGCTGCTGGTATCTATACCAATTAAAGGAGTTTTCTTCTCTCCAACGGAGAGCTTCCACCAACTCTCGTTCCGGTGTGCCGGTATATCGAATGGCCCCTGTACTTCCATCAATGGATTACGCAGAAAATAAAGAAAGTTGAGCCACAAACCATTAAGTAGCCGGCTTTTATTATTAACATCCGTGTAAGCAGAAGAATCAATCTCAACAAATTTACCATCTTGATATATTTCCAGTTGATCCTGTGTTGCAAAATAAGTCATATTCTTTTCGTGTGAATATTCAGCAACTGATTCATCTGAAAAATTCAGATATTGCACCTTGCTTCGTGAGGGCTTATTGTTAGCAGATAGTAGCAACGTTGAAGTCAATGATTCGATATTCTGTAATATGCTTTCACCACCAAAAGCATTTAAAATCTTCCCCTTGACTTGTTGTGTGATCGGCATTTCACTTACGAGTGATTGGTGCCTGAGTAAAATCTTTCCCAGCCCCGTATTCTCTATTTCACCATGATGCAAGGCCAACTTACCATTGACTAACACATGGACAAACCCGTCTGCGTATCTCTGGGGGTCTTCATAAGTTGCTCTATCTTTAACTCTATCCAAGTCAAAGATAGCAATATCAGCGTAATAACCAGGAGCCAATCGGCCTCGCTTCTTAAGGCCCAAAAAGCTTGCCGGTAATGCTGTCATACCTCTAATCAAAAAAGGTAGTGAAATTAATGACTCATCAACAACAAATTGTCTTATCTTCTTTGCAAATGCACCAAAGGTTCTAGGATGTGCTCTCCGACCTGGAGAAGCATGTGAACCTCCATCCGAACTGGTCATCATCCACTCCTGTGTTGCCAGCAATCGGATATTATTCATATCATATAATTCAAGATTCATCACAGCCGCATCTTTTTGCTCCTTAGCAATATGAAGTACAGCATCTAGCGAGGAGAGATTTAAATCTTTAGATACTTCTGCTAGGGTTTTTCCATTAAGCTTTTGGTTATTATCCACAAAAAATAATTTTTCCGGGCCTCCACGAATATCAAGCATCTGCTTATGTTCAGATTGCAGACGCTGGCGTATATTGTCATCTTTTAATCGTTCAAATAAAGACGGTAGCCCACCTGCTAGGGCCCAATTTGGTATGGTATAAGCCAACAGTGAACTCTGAGTCGCTGTATATGGGTGTTGTGCGGCAAATACTTGAATACCATCCGCCCTTGCTTTATTGATTAAATCAACCCCTGCTTGGGCTCTGCCGGCATTATGTTTTCCCTGCGGGGTAAAATGACTAAAAATGATTTTAGCATCAATTGCATCGCCAATTTTAATGGCTTCTGCAACCGAAGCATCATACCCAACGCCATTTAATGCCGCACCTAAATCACGATCATGGGTGTCATAAATAGCTTTATATTTTTTTAAGAAAGATAAAGACTCAATCACTTCCTTTGTTGAAGCATAAGAGGCAGGTCGATAAAAAAGACCGGTTGACACCCCAAATGCGCCTTGTTGAACGCCTTTTTCAAGGTATTGACTTACCTTTGCTAGCTCTGTATCATTGGCTGGCTCATCACTCATACCCATAACACTAATTCGAGCCTGATTAAAACCCACATAGGTTCCTACATTGACTCCGGTCTTACTGGCTTTCTCTACACCATCCTGAGCCGTTTCATACTGCTCTAGGACATCATTTTTTCCAAATCCATCTACACCAACAATTACTGAAGTTACGCCCTGATAGATCTGCGGTAACATTTTTTTACCCTGTGGATCATTGAGATCTGCATGACTATGCATATCAATAAATCCCGGTGTAACATAAAGCCCTTCAGCATTAATAATTAATTTTGCCTCGCGCTTAAGATTGTCAGCATTTCCCATAAAAACTATTTTATCGTCCACAACCCCAATATCTTGCCTCATCCATGGATTACCTGATCCATCAATGACTTTTCCATCAAGAATTAAGACATCCAATTTTTCCACTTTATCTTTCTGCGAGAATGCTACCACGCTATAGAAAAAGAGAAGCGAAACAAATAAATACTTAATCAAAAAATTAATCAAAATTTTCATATATAGTCTCTCTTAACATCTATCTTCAATAAATTCGAGGGCATTAATTATGTGATTTGTGCAAAGCGGCCTAAACAAGCCTACGGAACTTACTACTGCATCAGAAGGAAGGGATGTATTCACAGCGAGTCTCGAGTTCAGTGTATTCTTTCCTTCTGACCCAGTAGTACTTCGAAGTTGGCTACAACAGGTTCTACAAAAAACAGCAAAATCGCTTTATTCCGCTAAAACACTTTTATCCAGCAACTGAAATATTCCTTCCTCGTGAAGTACGCGCATACCCAATCGCTGACTGGAAACTCCACTACGTAATAAGTAATCAAAACTCAGGCGCTCGCCCTCTTCTTTTGCATCAAAACATCGGTAGTCTATTCCTTTTCTTAACAGCTCACTCAGCTCGATTAAGTGCGAAGAAAGAATAAATAGACAATCTTCTTTCACAGCAAGTTTTTCGAAAATCGCTCGCGTAGCGTCGAATGCATCTTTAACATTTGTCCCCTTGAATGGTTCGTCCATAAACGCTATCACCCGGTAACCCTCTGCTACAGCCTGGGCTATAGCTTTTACTCGTAACGCCTCGGCACGGAAAAAGCTTATGCCTCTGTGCAGGTCATCACTAATAGAGAAGGTACAGAAGAGACGCTGCATGGGCACGAAGCGAAAGCTATTCGCGGGAACACCCATCCCTAGGTGGGCTAAATATAGTGCTGTAGCAACAGAGCGTAGATAGGTCGTCTTACCAGCCATGTTCGGCCCTGTCAAAAAGAGTACACTTTTATGATGGTCGAGCTTTATCGAATTTGGTACCGCTTTGCGAACGAAGGGGTGAACAAGACCTTCGGCAAACACTCGAAGTTGCCCCTCTTCGACGCACGGCAGAACCAATCCGTATTTGCGGGTAGTATTGGTCATTGCTACAAGTGCATCTATCTCGTAGGTCAGCCTTAATATTCGATCTAATGCTTCCTTTTCCCAAAGTCTGAAAAGTTGATCAAGACGAAGGATTTTCCAGGTCCAGCCTTTAATCTCTTGATTCGGGACTCCGGACAAACCAGTACGACTGAGAAGCGCCCGCAATTCTTGGATCATATAAGCTAGCTCACCAGTCGGTGATTTAAGTTCAGCTTGGTCTACGAAGCGTCGTAACACTTTGATAAGTCCGCAAGTAAGTAGTACACCACGCTTGATGGCGTTATAATGACGTGCATTGTCAGTCCTTACCAAAAAAGCACTAATAATGAACTCCACCAAATTGCTATGAGCCACTATCGGTAGCGCATCACGGATATAGTGATCGACTCGGTCTGTAACATAATTTGACGGCAGACTAGTGAAGGCCTCCGAATGCCCAAGAATGTACAAGAGAGATGCTTGAGTGGTACGAATTTTCGATGCGCTCGACCACGGTCTCTCCATACGCCGCCGCAGTACTTTAGCCCCTCCCTTGGTCTTCGTAAGATTGCAAAAATGGAACAAGCTTGATTCATTAGAATCGTCACTAAAAATAACTAAGTCCTTTTTAGTATGCGCATCAAGGATTAAAACATCAGCATCATTCTGATTCTCTATTCTTTGAAACGTTCCAGACTCATGGGATAGCGAAACAGACATTCACCTAAACCCTCCTCAAAAGTAATTAGAGCTACAAGGCGATAACCTAACGATTGATTGATACTACCTCGAAAACTCCCGTAACGATCAAATTTCATCTTTTTTACATAGTGTTTGGTCTAGCAGAATATTATCGATTAGCCTATTTCATTGTCTCATAAGATAAAGTAACACGACTGTGTTTCAACCAAACAAGCTACATCTGAGAAATAAATACGTCGCTCATCTATAAACTGCAGTATGTTCAACGGCCCGGAGCGATTCCTCAAGCTCTGGAAATCTAGCCCTCGCCTTCCCCTGTTCTCCACTTACCGCTCCTGCGCGACGCCCCACTCCCACTATACGCCACCTTCCAAGCCTCTCAACCGGAGACTCCCCCTCCCACGGTCTGAGAATCATTAGGGAACAAATATGTTTAACCTAAAACGCCGAATCGGCGAAAGCCTAGGAGTTGGAACGAATGTCTCAGTCTCGTTACCAGAAGTGAAGGGTAGACAAGTAAAGATAGAAATCCATGCCCCAAATCCCTACCCTTCCACTACGAAGAAATCTCCACTCACACTCAAAACGAACATAAAATGATCAGCGGGAATCATTGAGAAGCAGATTCTGCAAGGCAGGAGCCCCAGCTAAAACCTCGGCCTCTATAGTGGTTAACCCCCATCAGAAAGCAAGGTATATAAAGTTTCGATTACCATGCTAACGCAAGAGGTAAGCGGCAAGGGCACACAGTGGCTGGGAAGACTGAAGGAGTGGAGCGAATCTCACCCCCTCATTAGGTATACCTCACCAGTAATATTCATGAGGTTTATTATTGCCCAAAGGAAAAATCAAGCTTTCAGGATCTTCACCTCTCATCATGGCCATACATAGCTGCTTATTCAATCGTCTCCGGGGCTTAGTCATGTAGAGCTGAACCCACCACCTCGGTGTGTGATTAAAGCAACATGTAGAATAAGGTCCTGTATACTTACGTTGGATTCGACCATTTGGGTCTCGATCTTTCCATCTGTTTTTTACAGACACTTTCTAATCCTCTAGCTGAGAATAGCTAGAAGATGTCTTTATTATAATAATCCTCGAACTTCTTAATCATTTAGTCTGCCGGTATTTAGCAGTCTCGCACCAAACAGTAAACTGGGAACGTAGTAAGTAATTTACCCTATTGTGGTACCTTATTAGATATATTTTTTATACTCCACTGCTTCCTTAATTGCGGCCTCTGCCAATAAACGATTAGAATTCAATGTAGGTAGAGGGGAATTGGAATCGTTAATAATTAGAGGTATTTCGGTACATCCAAGTACAATAGCATCGCAACCATCATCTTTTAAATTCTTAATTACGCTCTGAAAGTAAGTTACTGATTCTGGCATAAAGATACCACAAACCAACTCTTCCATGATGAGGCGTCCCATTTCATTTATCTCTTCGCTGGCAGGACGTTTCCATGTGAGGCCCAAGCTTTCCACTTTCTCTGGGTAAACATTGCTTTCTACTAACCACCTAGTTCCCAATATTCCAAGTTGCCGAAAACCTCGGGATTTTGCGCTTAGTACTACTACCTCAGCTATGTGAAGCCAGGGTAGTGGTGATCGTTCTTTTACGTATCCTAACGCCTGATGGATTGTGTTATCTGGGCAGATTAGAAAATCAGCACCCTGCATCTTAAGTTTCTGAGCGGAGGAAAGCATTAGCTCACCAACACCAGATAAGTCATTGGAGTTCAGACAATCTACATATTTTGCTAGGGAATGAGTATGCATAGAAATTTCTGGATGCGCATGCTTTCCTAAAATTTTTGAGCTTTCAATGCATATCGTTTTGTAGCAAAGTGCAGCTCCTTCGGCAGAACATCCAACTATACCTATATGCTGGGGTGAAGTATCCAGTTTCACTACTACCTCTCTCTATGGAGTTAGACTAATACCTCAAGTAGAGACGCTGCTTGCGACGTCCGTCTGACTTGACTTATTATAAGTCACTTGCTTTGACTTTAAACCAAACAGATAGCGAAAAACACCTATTGGTTTTACGACAAAATAACAAAGTAAACTGCACACAATGAACGCGCTAAACAATAAGCTCATTGACTTTATTGCAATTCTTGCATCCCATTGCACAATATAAAAAGCAAAGACAACAATAACAGTTTGATGCAATATATAAAATGGGTAAATTAATTCGTTTGCTGCAAGGAGCCATTTAGGTGTTTTTTTGCACAACACACTTGCATATCCCAGCAATACCAATAGCCCAGACCAAGAAACTAGCGTACAAACCAGCCACCAAAGTTGCCAACGTATTTGCAGCGGAACATATTCACTAATATCTGGTTTAAAATAATATCCATAAACAGAACTGAACTAAATATGAACCATTTTAAATTTGTTGAGCGATTATTGGTCATAGATTGCCATATTTTAGGGCTACTAATGAAACACATTCCAGCCATAAAGAACAGCAAGAAAAACAACGAAACAGAAAAATTTTCTATACCTTTATCTTGAGAGTGTACTAGCAGTTTAAGCCCGCACCTCAGCAATAAAACAACAAGTACAAGTGAAAATAATCCATGTTTATATAATGCTAACCGTTCAAGCTTGTTGAGAAGAGCAAGGCCCACTTTGCTACTGAGCGCTAACTTAAGCGGGATGGCCAGCAACATAAACACTATAAGGAACTCAATAAACCAAAGATGATTAGACTCGAATGACAAAAATAAATGCTGATACGCATCAACTAGGCTTGTGTAATCATTTATATTCTCAAAATAATTCTGAGGCGGCACTATGAGTATCATGCCGAAAATTAGGGGGATAAAAAGTCGATGAAACTTACTGATGAAAAATGTTCTTATATTGGTCTTTTTTAATAAAAGCAGGCTACCTACTCCAGCAACAAAAAAGAGCGTTTGTAACCGTAGCTGCTCAAAGTACACCATGATGTCATCAAGCAATTTGCTTGATTCTTCATTCATTACATGCCAACCATCGCCATTAAACGGCATAAACACATGATGTAAGAATACAGCCAAGATTAAAAGGACTCTCAACCAGTCTAACTCTGAGTATCTTTGCGCCTTCATTATAAAATACCCTCTAAGCCACCGAAACTAATTTGAACATTTTCTGCAAGTATTGAGGAAAGAATACCAGTTACAATAGTCGGTTAAGGATGGCCACTTTCAGCCAACTTTGCTATTTGCTCTCCAGCACCGAGAAACCGATACCAATCTCCACCAAATACAATGCATCCAATGTGAATAAACGCTACTAAGACCGTAAGACATCCTGCTACTTGCAAAAAGCTAACCACTAATTCAAAAGCAGTACCCATATATCACACTTTACTATAATTCCAAAGATCGTTCAGCCAGAACACCTAGTAAGATGTAGAAGATCATTTAGTTACTGTTAGTTGGTACGTAGTCGGCCCTGAAAAAAACCAAACACTTACCTCCAGCACGGTGTAATGAGGGTTTACGGGGCGATTCGGACTAAATCCACCTTCCAAAACGTAAGTAAAATATCCGTATTATTAGCCGGAACGGATTTAAGATCATAAAAATAGGTGAAAACGATTTTTTAGGGCACAAAAAAACGCCTCCAGCGCCCTGATCATCCATTTTCTCAAATTCCAGGCACACGCAGCCATGAGGAGATTTATCGCATCACCCACTGTGCCTTTGAGGAAGTTT